>NZ_JAAHGN010001268.1:0-1937 GCF_010672485.1 Moorena sp. SIO2C4
TCCCATGACCGCGCTGCATCGCTTATATTTTGTTCGCCTCCATCCTATCTAACCAACGTTTAAAACATGACCTTAAAACATGACCTTAAAACATTACTTCTAACTACTTCTAGATGCTCTAAGTTGTCCACAAGCGGCGTCTTTGTCAAGACCACGGGAATGGCGTACACTGACAGCAATGTGTTGCTGCTTAAGAGCTTCAACAAAGCCTTGAATCCTGCGGTAATTAGGACGCTGGTAATCTACTTCACTAATGGGGTTGTAGGGAATCAAATTGACATGACTCTGAAACCCCCTCAGGTTCTTAGCCAACTCAACAGCATGTTCTCGACAGTCATTCAGTCCACCCAAAAGGATGTATTCAAACGTCACTCGGCGACTGGTTAAGTTTACATAGTCTCGACATTCATCTAATAGTGCTTTGAGAGGATAGTGCTTGGCACTAGGAATCAGTTGCTCCCGTAGCTGCTGATTTGAGGCGTGTAGACTGACGGCAAGGGTAACTTGTAGTTGATGCTGAGCGAGTTGGCGGATACGACCGGGAATACCAACTGTTGAAATAGTAAGCGATCGCGCTCCAATCCCCAGGTCCTGATTAAGAGACTTCACTGCACCGACCACAGCTTCGGTATTCAGCAAGGGTTCTCCCATACCCATAAACACGACATTGCTGACTCGTTCCTGAAAATCTTCCCTCACTGTTAAAACCTGATCGACAATTTCATGGCGAGCCAGATTGCGAGTGAATCCGCCTTTACCAGTAGCACAGAAGTCACAAGCCATGGGACAACCGACCTGAGAAGACACACAAACGGTCAGACGCTTTGGTGTGGGAATACCGACAGTTTCAATAATTTGACCATCTGATAACTGGAGCAGGTATTTTACCGTACCATCCTTTGCTTCTAAGCGGTAGTGTAACCTTGAGCGACCAATGGGGACATCGGCTACGGTGTTACGCCACTGTTTAGGAAAGACGGAAATTTCAGAAAGCGATCGCACTCCTTTTTCATAAATCCATCCATGTAACTGACGCCCTCGATAAGCCGGTTGCCCCTGTTGTTGTATCCAGCTGGTTAACTCTGTTAAAGAAGCTCCTAACAATGGCGGAATTGAGTTTACCAGTGGTGAGACCGACCCACTGACATTAGTCATGGTTTGGGAGTTTGAACCATTGCTACTGAGGTCTGGTTGAGGGATAGAAACATCTGGGCACATAAGGGCTTTAGGGGAAATAGGATATAAGGATATAATCAGAGCAAATAATTCTAACAGGAATTCTCGTTACGTTAGACTCCCACGGGCAAATAATAATAACAAAACTAATCAAATAAAAAAAGTCATCAAAATTTTTGGTCTTACTGACCCTTCAGCACTCACAACTGACGTACTTACCCTCATTTTGACATAATTAAATGTTTGTTTGAGCTTCTCAACTTATTAATTATTATTAAGTTTGTAGAATTATTATGACTAATAAGCGAGTTGGCGATCGCTACTTATTTAGACAGCGATCCTCCTGTTAAATTCTCAGTACATAATTTTGGTCATTTGTCCAAAAAAATTAGATGGGTTGGCCCTGGAAAAACCCCCTGATGATAGGCTAAGTGAGACCCGGTACAAAGTGCAACTAAGTTTTCAGGTGGAATCCGATGGTAGTGATGCACTAGTAAAATTTTAACAAGATTCGCGGAATTCCCCAACCTGGCCTTTGGCCAGGCTACGCGAACGTTCAGGTTGGGGATGGATAGCGAGACGACAACTTGTGATGATTCGTGTTATAATAAAGTTGGTCGCTGACCCGCCTGACCGACTAAAAGGCTACCTTGCAAACAGTCTAATATCCTATCAGTTTTAGGCCAAAAGGTATAAAAGTACTAGCGGAGCTCAGGGAAGAGACTTGCCCCAGCTGGTTAGTCATAGTGCTGTAATTCCAA
>NZ_JAAHGN010001269.1:0-1923 GCF_010672485.1 Moorena sp. SIO2C4
CTACTTGAGGTACTTTTGAATAAAATAATAACCTGACGGCTGATAGCTGATAGCTGTTCGCGTAGCTTCCCAGGGCTGTTTCATTCCCAAAATTATTGCAAAAGTGCCAAAAGTGTGGGGATGTTGTTGCTAATTAATCTTTGAGCAATAGTCACAGATGAAAAACCGTTACTACGTAGTAGATTAATAACAATGCTACGAATAATGGACATATTGGCAGGAGCGTGGGCTGCTTTGATGGAGGAACGGTCTTCTTTAAAAACCACATCTTTTGACCAATGCAAGCGATTTTCAATTCCCCAATGTCCACGAATGCCTTGTGCGAAAATCTCAGCATCAGCGACCAAACTACTGATGTAGTAAGCAACCATTACATATGCTTGTCTACCTCGCTGTCCTGTTCTTTCAACCTTAATTAGGGTTTTCAAGCCAATCCATTGGTTAGTGATACCAGTCAAATCATCAAACACACTGATACGTCTTTTGGTGAGGCGACCATGTTTTTTCTCGATGCTAGTATGAGTTGTCAGGGGCACTGCTGATTGTGTATTGACTTGAATCTGTTGATAGAGCTTGGGCTGATTATTTTTTACCGCGATGGCATAATGATTCCCACTGTTGATAATTAAGTCGCAGGTTTTTTTTGGCAGTGTAGAGAATCCAAGCTCAATACTGCTTGTTCTAAGTGAAGTGTCTTAATCAAAGCTTGAACTGTACTGATTTCACTGCCATGTTTGTTCTCGAACTGATTTTGAGTTAATACTAAACCCTGATCATGAGTGAATACCGACACCACGCAAATAAAATTCTGATATTTGGTGTTGCTATTGCTCACTGTGCCTCTGATCCTTTTGCCATCAATGCTTAACCATTCTCCAGGACTGATTTGGATATACTCTGATGCCCAACGCAAGAAAGACCTTGGCAAAGTTATCAAAATCTATACCCATCATGACACGACGTATGGTGGAGTAAGATGGCACACGCCCTTTTGGTATTTTCAAGGCTTCGATTAAATCTTCTCGGTGACGTTGTGCAAAATCTCCCAGGGCACGGTAACCCAAGTATCCACTCATTGTTCCCATGATGACTATTAGCAGTACCACCCACAACGGATGTCGTCTGCCGTCAGTAGTACGAAAATCCCTTACTTCACCGAGTCTTTCAATCAAAGAAGAGCTCATTGTTTTGATTATCTTACAACATTCTCTTAGTATATGGGCTTAATGAGGGAATGAAACAGCCCTGGGGCTAGGGGGGCGAAATCAACTTAACGACGTAAATCCTGTGATAACTGATAGCTGATAGCTTACCGAACTTGCACCTCAAGTAGCGTGGCCTACGGCCAATCGCCTTTGGCGCGCCAGAGCCGAACGCATTATCGTCACACAACTTTAGACGTAGCTTGATGACTACACTTACACCGTCGTGAGTTAACTCTAGCAGGATTGAGAGTTGCCTCATAGTCATAACAATTGATTGCTTCTTCTGTTAGCGCCTTTGAGGGATGTACTGTACATTTGAGGCGATAATCTCCAGTAAAAAAGGCGCAGCGACTACAGGGAATTTGATGCAATTGTCTCAGATGAGCGACACCGTCTCGAAACGTCGCCCGAATTCGCCATAAAGCTATTCCGATTAATGTCCAAGCAGCTATGCAGCACAGAAACGTTGCCAAATGTTGAATAACCTGAGAAATAAGTATCTGGAACATGGTTAACTACTAACTAATAGGATTTCAATTTATGGATGCTACAGATAGTTTAAGTATTCAGCCATCAGCTATCAGCTGATGGCTGATAGCTGAATGCTTACCTAAGTACTAATTGCTAATGGCTCAGGGACTGGTGATGATAGGGATTCCCAAAACCGGATGATTTGCCGTCCTACTCGATTGGGATGGAAATAGTGGCAAAAGTGACA
>NZ_JAAHGN010000127.1:0-11071 GCF_010672485.1 Moorena sp. SIO2C4
GCCGTCGAATTTCATCAGCTGGATCTTCTGGCATCTCACCTTGTGCTGGCCAAAATCCGTAGCGAATCATTTCTTCGAGGACGAATTCTTCTTTACCTATTTGGCGGATGCGATCGTAGAGTTCCTGACGGGTACGGGGTTGGTCTGACATGGGAACTATTTTTTAGTTTTTAGGTTGGTTGTTCGCGTAGCGTGGCCGTTCGCGTAGCGTGGCCAAAAGGCCAAAAGGCCAAGGTTGTTTGTTATAGCGCTATGGGCAGGGAATAGGGAACAGCGGATCACCGGAACAAAGAAGAGGCAAGAGGCAAGAGGCAAGAGATAAAAAATCCTCTGTACCTGATTAGGCTATAAACCGCTATACATTTTTTCCCATTGTCTTGATGAAGTCGCTGATGGGGGAAATTCCCTTTGGTGGCACCGGTACAGGCAGTTATGGGTGATTGTCAACTGCGCTTTTTCAATTTTAGCTGCTTGCACAAGAGTGTTCCAAGGTGATAGACAGAGCGGTAAGGGGCAGCCCTTTCGATACATCACAGCAGATTCATTTTTGACTAATGTTGCCAGATTTTCAGTTTGAGATACACTCGCAATCCCGTTATATATCACTAGGCATTAAGGTTAGGAAATTTATAAAAGCTGAAAAAGGTGCGACCCGTGGCGAATTTAATTCTTAATGCGGAAAGCGCACCTAAGTTTTTGTAGTCAACTTTAGCATGCATGCCCGCCCTGCTTACTAAGGGGGGTTAGGGGGGATTCCTCTTGCCTTGCGGGTAGCGCTATATGCGTCTTGACAACCTGGGATGGCTTAATCGGCATAGGCATAATCACCATAGAACACAGACAGGCAAAGTATATCGAGCACAATCAAGATTTTTTTCAGTTGTTTCATAGCTAGAACAGCTAGTGTAAAAATTTATTATTGACCGATGCTAATGTAATCACAACTATTATCACAAGTAGTTTATGATTAATTTTTTTTACTCTATTTTAATGTCCATCAGGAAATGATTGAATTTGTCCTACCTGTTGATTGAAAGGCTAAGCAGTGGATACATAAACCAATTTATCGTAAAAATTCCTGGAAAATAAATTATTATGACTCGAAGCTCCTGACTCGAAGCTCCTGACTCGGAGGATAGTTGGTTATGTCGAACTGAGGTAATTTTCAATTATCAATTTTTAATTGACGAAAAACACTGATGGTCTATAGATAAATCAGCAGCTAAGATCGATGAATTAACAGATCAGATGTGATAGGAGATGACAATGTCTGTACCTACCCGTACTCCTTTACCAATTATCCTAATTCGTGGGTTTGGCGGTCTCAATATTGAAGAGGAACAGCGCTTAACCTACCAGGGCTTTAACCAAGGCAGTGTCTATGAACACAAAAAGGGAACAAATGAGATTTATGAAGGATTAATCCTGAGTTTCCTCAAGTCAGACTGGCAATACCAGGATGCTACTAACGTGGTGACCTTTAGTAGTCGGGAAATTGAAGATGAACCAACCCTGCCTCGGAAACTAAAGTCTTTGCAGCAAATGCTCCAGGATGGCAAACCCCTGCCATCATCACTTCAGTGGTTAAAGGATAATGGTATTTTCGATAAATTTAAGCGCCTCAAAGAAGAAACCTATACTTTAAACTATCCAGACAAAACTGAACAAAAAAGATATTTTTCAGGGGATAAAGTAGTCATAAACCCAGAGATGTCAGAATACTTTTTGGAGTCTATCAAAGAGCCTTGGCGCTCTATTTGGGTATTTCGCTACTATGACCTAAAAGAGCGTAAATTTGACACCTATGGTAATGCCTTGGTGCGTCTGATCTACTTAATTCGTGAACTAACGGCGAATCAAGCAGGTGTTAAACCTAAGGTTAACATCATCGCCCATTCTATGGGTGGGTTAATCGCTCGCGAAGCAGTTCAAGTCACCTATCCCAGCCTTGGTCTTAAGGCTGAAGACTACATCAATAAAATTATCACTTTGGGCACTCCTCACCAAGGCATTACCTTCCAAATCTTAGAAGATTGGCTGGGTTTTGGGGGAGAACTAGGAGCTCAAGAAGAATTAGAGCGCTTTAATCTCAAAAATCAAAGTAAGCTCAACAACCCCTATTCGTTCCAAAATTTTGAGAAACACTTTCCCTTAGAACGACTTTTAACTATTGTTGGCACCAACTATAAGTCTTACAATTTGCGACAAGCCTCCTTTCTCAACCGCGTTTTCTCCCCAAGATATGAGTTTGGTTCTAACTATAACCGTAGTGATGGCTTAGTTAAGCAATTCTCTGCCCAAATTCCTGGGGCACCCCGTACCTTTATCCACAAATCCCACGGTGGTTTCGACTCCGTGATTACTTCCCGAGAAGCATTTGAAGTAGCAACGCGCTTTTTCTTTGGGAATGTGCGATCGCGTTTACGTTTTGTCAACGGCCAAATCACTCGGGGTAAGGATTGGTTTGGCAAAAGTGAGTTCTTTCTGGGAGTATCCATTAAACCCCGTCTGGTGGATTTTGAACTGTTCCACCAGAGTGAGGCTGCGGAAAACTGCTATGGTCCGTTTATTAAAGAGGATTTGACCGACGAAAAGCCAGCATTTCCTTGGGCAGATGGCAAAAATCTGATCTGGGAAGGGTACTTGAATACCATATCGATTCTAGAGGATGAGAGCATCCCAGCCCAAGAGAAAGACATGGTCTTACGGCTGGACTTTTACGTCGGTGAGCGGGATTTGTTAGGTCTTGGTTTCTCTGACAATGTCATCTTCCGCAAACAATACTATATTCGGGTTCTGATTGCCAAGACACCCATAGAACTCTACCTCCATAGCGATGAAAAATTTTCTCAGCCAGATTTTACCGCCAATCCCGCTGATAAGATGAAAGAAGTGGATGGTGCCTGGGAATTTCAAGTGCAAGACACTGGATTTGAAGGAACCTTCCAGATCGAAATTGATTGTCTTCCTGAACAGGGACATCCAGAACCGTTCCTTTCCGGGATAGAGTAATGGGTAATGGTTAATTAGTAATGGGTAATGGGTAATTGGTAGTTGATGATTACCGATTACCGATTACCCTGACCCAAAAATCCAGCCACTATTTGGTAAGTGATTGTAAGCTATCAGCGTGTCGCGTATCAGCTTATGCGCTACTTTAGGTGCTACTTGAGGTAGTTATGGGCTATGGGCAAGCTACACCGAACAGCTTTTGAATAAAACCGGTAAGCATTGGTTTATCTCTGTTACGGAAAGCTGACGGCTGACCACTGACGGCTGAATGCTTACAAGTAATTAACCGGAATTGTAAATAGATTGATACTAGATTTAACCAATGGCTTCATCAAAATCAAAACGCAATGCTTCTGACTCCAAAACCTCTGGCAATCGAACTGTCTACCAGGAATTTGGCACTAGCAACGACGCTGCAGTGGAACGACCGATTCAGGAACTTCCCCCAAATCAGCAAGATTTGCGGGTACAGGCATCACGGAAGGGACGTAAGGGAAAAACCGTTACAGTAATTAGTGGATTTCAATCATCACCAGAAACCTTAACCAAGTTACTTAAACAGCTGAAAGGCCAATGTGGTAGTGGTGGTACAGTTAAAGATAATACTATTGAAATTCAAGGAAATCATACTGATAAACTAGTGCAAATAATGATTAAACTGGGCTACAAAGCTAAAGTTAGTGGTGGTTAATGGTATAAGATAAAATAAACCTGGATGTTTAAACACGGATAAACGGATAACCTAATCTTAGGTTATCCGTTTGAATTACTAATTTTAATGACTAAATTTAAATTACTAGTTTGGTAATCCTTAAAACATCGTGATCGGAACGAAGATAGGGAACTGAGGTACTTCTGAATCCAGTAACAAAGGGTCGATGATACAACTTCCAATAAATGGGACTCAGGTCATGAGCGATCGCTTTTAGGGCTTTGAGTTCTTCTGCTAGTTCCGCTGCCAGTTCATTAATCCGTTCAGCGTGGTCATAAGCTTGTTGTGTGGCTTGTTCTATTTGGTCTTCCAGGGTTAGGGGTTGACTGATGGTAAGTGCTGGCTGTAACTGCTGCTGTTTTTGTTCCAACTGGGCTTCTAAGGCTGCGATCGCATTATCGATTCCTAGTATCTCTACCGAGCGTTGGGCGTTTTCACTGGCTTGACGACGGTAGGCTTGAGCGATCGCTTCTGGAGACTGGTCTTCTAAGATAATTTCCTGGCGGGTTAGGGTATCACGTTCAGCACGTAGTGCGGCAATGCTCTGGCGAATTGCGTCAATTTCTGAGTTTATTTGCTCCATTTTTGCCTTTAGCTATGAGTTTTATACTCTTTTTATATTGAACAGTCAACAGCCCCATCCACAAGGGGATGGGGCTTGTCACTAACAGGACTTACGCCATAACTATACCAGTAAGGTGCGTTAATAACGCACTCTACTATAGGGTTTGTATTTGAGATGTAAACCTAGGAGGTCTTGTTTTTTTGTCAAATAAAACTCCGGAGCTCTTGCCCCTCTTGGTTTTTCTCTAACTTCTGGTAATCTCTTGGTGTATCAATATCAATTACACCTAATGGAAAAGGAATACTACATACTTCGTTGTAGTATTTATTGATTAATTTTTTGGCACCCACGGTCTCATCTAAGGTTGCTAGTTCAGAGAAAAATATATGTTTAAACAAAACAGGTACACCTAATGTATCTGCATATTGGCAAGCAACGATGGGTTTTCCCGTATCATGATAGGCTGCCACTAAATAATTAATAATTTCAGGAGAAAGAAACGGCTGGTCACAAACAGTAATAACTGCTGCGTCTATGGTTTCAGAACAAGTGGCAAGGGATAGAATTCCCCTACGAATTGAGGAACCCATTCCCAAATTCCAATCTAGGTTTTCAACTACCGTTACAGAAGGTTGGTTAACTTCAGAATATATCTGTTGGGCATTTGCTCCTAAAACTACTACGACAGGCTTGCAGACTGAAGCCATTGCAGTCTCTATGGTATGGCGAAGCAAGCTGCATCCCTGATAGGGTAAGAGTTGTTTAGGTCTACCCATGCGGGTTGATGCACCTGCTGCTAAGATAATAATAGCAATATTTGATTCAGTTATTTTTAGCTTTGAATTGGTTATTTTCATTTCATAATTCAAATATTAAAAAGTTAAATTCAACAACCTTTATAGTTTTTAATTGGGATTTTATTGACTTGATTTCGTTTATGAATTGGTTCCATGCGGTGTTTTAAAAAGCCACCACCACGGTTTGCTAACACAGCTTGAATTTCAGCAATGATGGATAATGCGATCGCTTCTGGTGTATCTGCACCAATATCAATGCCAACAGGAGTGTGTAACTTTTGTAGCTGTATGGGTGTACATTCTACTCCTGCTGCACGTAAATCTTGCAGTAACCTGGCAGTGCGTTGCTTTGAACCCAAACAACCCAGATAGCTGATAGCAGCAGGGATTAGCACTTTCAAAATTTCTAAATCATCGAGGTAGTTATGAGTCATGACCACAGCAATGGTGTTATCATCAATACAGATTTGCTTGTCTAGAATTTCCCTGCGGGTGAGAATCACCTGATCAGCCATGATAAAACGCTCTTGAGTTACCTCACTCCCTCGACAATCAACTATAGTGACTCGCCACCCTAAGGCTTTAGCAAACTCTGCTACAGGTACACTATCACGACCTGCACCAAAAATTATTAGATGTGGCGGGGGTTTAATCAACTCGATAAAAATATCTACTTTACCGACTGCTAATTGGTATTGATGGAAACTTGAATGTTGATTTTCCAGAGCAGCTTGAGCATCTTTGAGCAAAGCAGCAGTCAAATACTCGTCTTTAATATCAGTATTTACAGTATTATTTGATTGCAGGATTAAACGCGCCCCAACCTTAACATTTACCCTACCTTCCACAGCAATAACAGTGGCAATAATACCTTGCTGCTGGTTATAGAAACATTGATGAATAAAAGCTAAGGGGTTAAGGGGATTATCTTGATTTAGAAGCTCAATAAAGACGTTTACCACACCGTTACAACCCAGCCCAAATCCCCAGATAATGTCCTCATCAGCAGTGGTATCATAAGTGATGACTATGGGTTTTCCGTCTGGCATCGAAACGCGAGTATGCTCAAATACATCATTTTCCAAACAACCACCGCTAATGGTTCCTACCATTTTACCACTTGATGTGATCAGCATTCGCGCACCAGGTTGGCGATAGGTAGAGCCTTGAGCATTGACAACAGTAGCAAGAAATACTTGTTCATTGTTGTGTTGAATTTTGGCAAATGCTGCTATAATATTATTTAGCTCTTTCATCTTGGCTGCTGGACACTCCTGTTATAGCCAAGCTTAACAATTTGGGCTCAATGATGTAAAGTAAAAATTTTCGTGGCTTTTGTGGAGATATTTGATGAATAGAATATTGTATTATCACCAGCAATCAAACTTTTCTCGTAAAATTCGCATATTGTTAGCTGAAAAAAAATTAGATTGCGAACTCAAAGAAGTTAATCTTAAGAATAAACCGTCTGAATTTATTAAAATTTCTCCCATTGGTAAAGTCCCTGTGTTTGTAGAACAAGATGGTACAGTTATTTGGGATTCTACATTAATTGCAGAGTATTTAGACGAAACCTATCCACAACCTAGTTTTTATCCAAGTAATTATCAGGCAAAGCTTGAATGTCGTAAATGGGAAGAAATCGCTGATTATTTAGGTGATAATATCATCAATTTATGGCTTTTAAATTTGACTAATAATTTAGAGGTAACTGATTATCGAACCAAATTAGAAACGTCAATTAATCGCCTTTTACCAATTTTTGATCAACAATTAGCCCAATCTCAATACTTATTAGGCAATGACACATGGACAGCAGCAGATGTAGCAGCGTTATGTTCCTTGGGTTACTACAGCCTTCGCTTGGATAAAGATTGGGGTTCGCGGTATCCTAACTTAGGAAATTGGTTCGAGAAATTACACGAGCGTGAGTCGGTAAATTCAACTGTTCCTATGCCGTTAAATTAAGTATGAAACTACAGGCAAGCGCACAAGAAAAAACTCAAATGGGGAAGTCATCCAAACCATTTATGGAAAAAGTGGCGATTATTGGTGCTGGACTTGGAGGTTTGGCTGTTGCTATAGCACTCCGGAAATGGGGGTATGATGTCCAAGTTTACGAAAAAGCTCAAGATTTTCGGCCCGTTGGTGGTGGTTTGGGGTTGTTACCAAATGGTTTAAATTTCCTTGATGCTATTGAACCGGGGATAGTAGAAACTATCAAAAAGTCAGGTTGTGAGGTTAGGAAAAGCGTTTTAAAGAATACTCAAGGTGAAACACTTCGCACTAACCCAGCAAGCAGATTTGATGATAAATATGGTCAGCCATTGATAACTGTTTGGTGGTGGCGTTTGCAGCAAATTATGGCATCTAAGTTACCATCTGATAGTATTCATCTTAACCATCGCTGCATCGGTTTTGAACAATACGACCGTCACGTGTCAATATATTTTGATAACGGGGAAAAGGTTAGTGCAGATTTGCTAATTGGAGGCGATGGTATAAATTCTGCCATTAGAGAAGCTTTAATTGGAGACGGTAAACCCCGCTATTTAGGAAGTATGTCTTGGCGTACTGTTATCAAATGTAACCAAGAATTACTTAATCCCGGTGAACTCGGATTTGTGAAAGGTAATCAAGAATTTATGTACCTCCTAAATGTCGGTGATGGGCATATTTCCTGGCTATATCGTAAGTTATTACCAGATTGTATTGTTTCCCAAGATGCGGCTGAGGTCAAATCTCGGGTTCTCGATCAATTAGCGGACTGGGGAGAATCATTGCGATCGCTTGTGGAAGCAACACCAGCAGAGCGCATTTTGGCCGGACCAATTTGCGACCGCTTACCGCTAAAATATTGGAGTCAAGGCAGAGTTACGTTGTTGGGTGATGCGGCTCACCCAATGGCTCCTGCTATGGCACAGGGAGCCAATAGTACGTTTGAAGACGCCTATGAACTAGCATTTTGCTGTTCCCAAGCATCGAGCATTGAAGAAGCTCTGGCTACTTATGAACACCGTCGTATACCCCGTACCCAACTGATGCAAACCCGTAGCGCTTTGGGTGAAATGCGTTACTACACAACCGATAGAGAGACTGCTAATCAGCAAATCCAGGAACAGTCACAGATGAGTAGCGAAGAATATCAAGATTGGGTTTTTAACTATAAGCCTGAGGTTAAATTCGATTATAATTATTCTAGTCTCTAGAAACAGTAAATTTTATGATTATCAAAAATCCATTAAAACAAACACAATATAAATCTAGACTAGGAATGGAAGTCCTTCCAGGATGTAACTTACTGCATCTGACCGATTCACAAAGACATGAATTAAAACAATCTCTATGGGAACATGGTGTGATTGTTGTCAAAAATCAACAGCTTACTGCATCGGAGTTAGAAGAATTTGCCATAAAAACTTTTGGAAATTTGATGTTTGGAGGTAATTCTTTTTCTTTAGACCCCGATCTCCCTCCAGATATCCAGAGCCAATATACAGCTATTTTAGGTAATCCTAAAGGATTTGATCAAGAACCTCCTGAAAAGATTTATGGAGCCCGGGTGTGGCATCAAGATAAAGATGGAGTACCCAGAAGAGAAGAATTAGATATGAATGCACTGTATGTTGTCATGCTCTACACTATAAAAGTTCCTGAAGAGGGAGAAAATGGACAACCTCACACCACAGAATATTTAGACTTAGTAGAAGCTTATAACAATCTTGATCCTAGTTATCAAAAGGAATTAGAAGGAATATCAATGTATCAAATGCCACCCATGTTTGATCGTCAAAATCTTGACTGGGATGATGTTCCTAAAAAAGTCCATCCCATTGTTTCAACTCACAAAGTTACGGGTCAAAAAGGATTATATTTGGGTTCTTGGAACACAGCAATTCCTCTGGGTATGGAAGATAAACGAGAAGAAGCCAAACAATACTGGCAAGATTTGTTTCAGACTGTTTTAAAACGCACCCCTGTATATTCCCATGTTTGGGAGCCAGGAGATATTATTTTTTGGGATAACTCACAAGTAATGCACCGGGGAACTTTCTATGATTCTACCAAATACCAGCGTATTGGATTACGGTTAGGAGTTGTGGATTGTCAATGAAATAATGTATCAGCAGTTTGACAAGTCGCTCAAGGAAAAAGAGAACAGGGAAGAGATAAGAGGGCATAGGGAATAGCGATGCGCTGGATCAAGAGGTGCGACCCGTGGCGAATTTAATTCTTAATGGGTCAAGCGCACCTAACAGGGAATTAACGTCCAAGAAGACTGTACCTCATAACTGCAATAAACTCTATATGTATGTTTATGTATGGTCTCTCTATCTGCCTGTTTTCTTATCCAAAACTCAGGTCACATTAAGTTTCAAAAGCTAATTTATCACCAAAGACTTGTTGCCAATCAGTATTAAATTTTTCAACTGCCAAAGGTATAGCCGGATGTGAAACCATTTGTTCCATTAAACCTACAGGCAAAGTAATCGCACCAACTCCTGCTTGTAATACTTCTAAAACTTGACGCGAATTTTTAAAACTAGCAGGTAATAAACAACAACTTAGATTTTGTTGTTGGACAAGTTGTTGAAGTTGCTCCACAACTGTGACACCATTTCCCCCAAAAACATCAATTCGATTTACATAAGGAGCTAAATAATCTGCACCTGCTAGTGCAGCTAAAAAACCTTGTTGAACTGTATAAATTGCCGTAGCTAATAGAGGTATCTGCTTCCGATGTAACTGTTTCATTGCCACCAGACCTATTTCCGTGGCGGGAATTTTAACCACAATATCATAGGGTAAAGCTGTTATTTTCTCAGCTTCCAAGATAATTTCATCTACAGATTGACTGATAACTTGAATGTGGTAACGTACCTCATTTCCTAGTATAGGATTTACGTCTTTAAGTAGTTGATTGACACCGATGTTGGCTTGAGCCAGAATACTGGGGTTGGTTGTTATTCCTTTAATCGGTAAGCAAGAGTGAAAACGTGCTATTTGTTCAACATCGGCACTGTCTAAATATAGTTCTAACATTATTAACTCCTGATTAAACCTTTCCTGACTGAAAATGCTCCGCAGCACAGTTATGTAAGCTTTAAGGTAAACTTTTTGATATTGAACACCAGATGATGCCAAAACCATATAGTTATGATTTGAGAATAAAAGTGATTTTGGGCAACAAATTGCTTTCGCTTCTGCTGAGCTAACCTCCAAGCAAATCATAGAATTAGCCATAGCGCAAGTCCCCAGAAAGGTATAAATCGAAACCACCCAATCCTGCTGTTAACTGCCCTCAAAAGTAAAGCCTGAAAAAGGGAAAAAAGTAATAAATCTACACAGAAAGCTAATGTAAGTCGGTTCGTCATCAATTGCTCCCCAAAATAGTTCATTCTCT
The DNA here is from genome assembly GCF_010672485.1 of Moorena sp. SIO2C4. Classification (NCBI taxonomy): domain Bacteria; kingdom Bacillati; phylum Cyanobacteriota; class Cyanophyceae; order Coleofasciculales; family Coleofasciculaceae; genus Moorena; species Moorena sp. SIO2C4. Next base: position 10,491 of record NZ_JAAHGN010000127.1, read on the forward strand.
CGACCAAATCTCCAAACTCTGGTCGTCCCATAACCCCCCAAACTAAGGCAATGATCCCCACTATCATTCCTGTCCAACCAAATACATGAGCTAATATTCCCTTGTTCGTTTCCTCCTTTACTGGAGGAATTGGTGTATTATAGCGCAGTGCCATATAAGGGGTAACAACAGCATTGGTTCCGAACATCGCCAGACTCCAAATGAGAATCTTGGGGAGATGATTTGTCCTTCTATCGACGAGGAGTAGAGGTAAAAACATAAAAATCCAAGCTTCGGCAAAGTTGAAGAGTGCTTCTAAGCTAGGATGAACCACTGGTGCTTCTAGATAATGAATGCCTACGAGGTTCAAAAGGGGTAAAATAAAGAAAAAATTCAGAGATTCATTTACTATTTCCTCTATAGTTTCTGGTTGAATAGCCCAAGCGGGTTCCCCTGGAATAAGTTGCCCTGGCGGAGATAGCAACAGAATGTAAATATAAGCGATCGCTATTAACCCAAATACTATAGCAAGAAACCCTTGACTTTTTGGAATCCCTTGGCCTAAGGTAGAGATTTGCCTGGTACTTTTATTTTGCCGAGGT
>NZ_JAAHGN010001270.1:0-1918 GCF_010672485.1 Moorena sp. SIO2C4
TTCGTAAAGTAGCGTGCCCATAGCGCTAATCGCTGATAGCTGATAGCTGATAGCTGATAGCTGATAGCTGATAGCTGATAGCTGATAGCTGATAGCTGATAGCTGATAGCTGATAGCTGATAGCTGAATGCTGATAGCTGAATGCTGATAGCTGAATGCTGATAGCTGAATGCTGATAGCTGAATGCTGAATGCTTACCTTAGATGATTTACTGGTATGGGATTGTAAATCATAGTAAATTTAATGTCGGAACCTACCCCCAAGCCAGACACCTCTCAAATTAACGAGTGGCGCAGAAAAATTGAAATCGCTAACCACAACAACATTTTTTGCCACTGTCGGACTTGTGGCTATCAATGGGTAGATTCTTCTGTTGATAAAACCTGTCGCCAGTGTAGTAGTCACGATGTAGAACGTATCTCTTGCTGGCAGTTTCCGGATGACTGAGTCAGCATAATGGGTGTTTGGAAGGCACAGGGTATGCGATCGCATTTGGCCAAAAGGCCACGCTAAAAGCGATTGGCCTACGGCCACCCTGCGCGAACGCTATATCAAACTTGCCTCAACTCCGACCGATAGAACACTTCAGCTTAATTTACAAAATTTTCTATAACCTTCTCTTTTCCTTAATCAGGGGTTGTCTTAATGCTTGCTTTTGCTTTATAATACAACTATCGGAATAGTTAATGGGAAAGAAACTTATGAACAAGTGCGTTTGTACTACCGAAGCAGCATCTCTCCTAGGAATCTCTTCGAGACGATTGCGACAACTCCTAGAGAAGGGTCGCGTCCGGGGTGCTTATAAAAGTGGGAAATTCTGGATTATTCCTCTGTTCAACAATATGCCTCAAATCATTAAAGGCACTAGAGGACCAAAAGGAAAATGGCGTACCAGTCGTCCTCCGGCTCTAGCCAAGATTAATGTCAACCGCAATCACATTGGCTCGAATATCCACAAACGCCCGGAAGAGCGCAAGCCAGTGATTTCAGTAAAACGAAGTGGCAACAATTTATATGGCAACCAGGTAGAAATCCTCGGTCCATGTCGAATTACCTATCAGCCGGATAACCCACTGCCTTGTGGCGCTCGTCTATGGATTGAAACCTTTAGTGATGTCCACTTCATCGGTGTCTGTCAGAATGCAGAATGAAGAATGTAGAATGCAGAATGAAGAATGCAGAATGGTGAATGCAGAATGGTGAATGCAGAATGCAGAATGCAGAATGCAGAATGCAGAATGTAGAATGAAGAATGCAGAATGTAGAATGTAGAATGCAGAATGAAGAATGCAGAATGCAGAATGTAGAATGCAGAATGTAGAATGTAGAATGTAGAATGCAGAATGTAAAATTCCAAATTCTAAATTCTTAATTCTTAATTCTTAATTCTTAATTCTAAATTCTTAATTCTTAATTCTTAATTCTAGAATAATGTTAATGCTCCATTGACCAACAACCAAGGGTTTCACTAACAGAACGTCTTATTTACATGACCTGGACGATGGTGTTGTAAAGGAGTCTATTCTGTTGCGCCTGCGAGCTGATCTAGATTTGAACTTGCACGCTTTATCCTCTTGTGAGTTTTGCTCTTCAGTGGCTGCTGCTGGAACGGATTCTTTCCCTGAGTTTTCATTAGTAGCTTGAGCTGGCTTCACTGGCACAGCTGTAGTGTTGGTAGTATTTTCCTGAGCAGTATTTTCCTGACTAGGAGTATTGTCCCGCACTGGTACTAACACCCTCCTGGGTTTAGGAGTATTTTCCTGACTAGGAGTATTTTGCTGTACAGGCACTGCTCTAGGTTTAGGAGTATTTTCCTGAGTAGAGGTATTGTCCCGTACTGGTACTGACACTCTTCTGGGTTTAGGAGTATTTTCCTGAGTAGAGGTATTGTCCCGCACTGGTACTGACACTCTCCTGG
>NZ_JAAHGN010001271.1:0-1913 GCF_010672485.1 Moorena sp. SIO2C4
TTTCCTAGACTGGAGACAATCGTGCCTGGATCATGGATGGCACCAACTTGGATCAGTCAAATCCGATTCAATCGGAACCAGCTGACAGTCCCTGGGAGATGCGTGGTGCTGGAGACTTTGACGGCGATGAGCAAAAGGATATTATCTGGCGTAATACCGATACCGGAGATGTTGGCTTCTGGTTAATGGAAGGCTTTGAGTTCAAAAGCGGAGCATCTAGCACCCAGGTATCAGACCTCAACTGGGAAATCCGTGGCACGGGAGATTTCGACAGTGATGGAGAAGAAGATATTCTCTGGCGTAATACCAATACCGGAGAAAATGCGGTTTGGTTGATGAATGGCACGGAGCTGGATCAGGGAGTGTTGATTACCAGGCAGAGTAATGGTGAGAATTTGCTGCTACCAGAAGACGGTCTATGGGAGATGCAAGGTGCTGGAGATTTAGATAATGATGGTGACGCGGATATTCTGTGGCGCAATACTCAAAACCAAGAGATCTACTACTGGCGGATGGATGGTACTGAGTATGTAGAGTCAGTGTTCATTGACTCAGCACCAATCAGCGGTGATTGGGAAATTCGTGGTACTATGGACTTTGACGATAATGGTTTTGACGATATCCTGTTGCGTAATGGCTCTGACGGACAAAATGGGATCTGGCTAATGAATGAAACGGGGCTACAGCAGGCAGTTGCCACCGAGTCCTTAACAGGGGACGAGTGGCAAAGCTATGTTTAATATGCCAGTCTGGTTAATTATTCATTAGTGATTCAATAAGCAATTAGCATTCAGCAGACAGCTGAATGCTAATGTGATTCAAAGCCCGATAATTAAAGGGATTAACTGAACTTGATATTAATCGTTTCAACTACTACTTAACTACTACTTACCAGTGGGAAAAGCACCAGGTCGCACGGTCAATTTAGTATCTCGTTGATTGCGGCGCAACTCTAGGATTAAATCACTGCCTACTTTCGTTTTAGCCACAGACTTCTGAACTTCTGTTGCATCTTTGACCGGCTGATCATTGATTTTGCGGATCACATCACCCGCACGCAATCCTGCTTTGGCAGCTGGGGAATTAGCTATTACTTTGGCAATCAATACCCCTTTTTCTTCATCAACCATCAATCCAGCATTGGGATTACTGTTGATCTGTTGTTTAACTTCTGGGGTTAAGGTTACCATCTGGATGCCCAAGTAAGGATGTTCTACTTTACCCTCAACAATCAGTTGCTCAGCAATTCCTTCCACCGTATTAATGGGAACGGCAAATCCTAATCCTTGAGCACCCCGAATAATGGCTGTGTTCATGCCAATCACTTCACCGGAGGCATTGAGCAGGGGTCCGCCAGAATTACCGGGGTTAATGGCAGCATCGGTTTGGATAAATTCCACTCGCTTATCGGGAACACCGACTTGAGAGCTAGAACGACCGGTAGCACTAATGATGCCAGTGGTTACAGTACTATCTAAACCAAGGGGATTACCAATTGCGATCGCCCATTCTCCTGGGGTGAGTTGATCAGAATCACCGAGAGCAACGGTAGGTAAGTTTTCTGCCTCAATCTGGATCACGGCTACATCTGTCAAGGGATCGCTTCCCACTACCGTCCCTTTAAATTGGCGACCATCTTTGAGGATTACATTAACAGTATCCGCACTATCGACTACATGGGCATTGGTGAGAATATAACCATCGGTATCGATAATGAAACCTGAACCGGTACCCTGTTCAACTCGCTCTTGGGGTACATCGGGAAATGGTAACCTAAAAAATTCCCGGAACATCGGGTTTCTAAAAGTATCTGGGACTCTACTGGTGACGGTTCTAGAAGCGTTAATCCGCATACTATTATAGGAAAACCAATATCGCAAGACCGAATTATTTTTGAAAAATTAATTATGTCA
>NZ_JAAHGN010001272.1:0-1911 GCF_010672485.1 Moorena sp. SIO2C4
AGCTGATTGTCGATAGAGATGTCAACGCATCAATCAACATAAAGCGAGTCGGGCTGGATGTGTTCCCGACTATAAAACGCCGTAGAGGGAAGCCTGTAGTTGTTGAATCTACTACTAATAGTACCTCGCAGGAAGCTCTGACCGCTCTTTATGAGCATCAGAAGCCCACACTGAAAGCGTAGCGGAGCGTGTGTGGTACATCACAATCCAAACTGCAAAACTTACAAGAAGAAATCGCCACGAATTTAATGGGTATGTACGCAATGACTCGTATCATTGGGCGACCCATGGCAGCACGACATGAAGGTACTATTGTGAATGTTTCTAGTTTAATGGGTAAGGTGGCAGCACCGACGATGGCAAGCTATTCCGCTACCAAATTTGGCATTGTTGGTTTTACTCAAGCCTTACGAGGGGAGTTAGCGCGAGAAAATATCCGGGTAATTGCTTTATTGCCATCGTTAACAGATACTGATATGGCGCGAGGATTACAGTTGTTTCGCTGGGTGTTGCCGATGACTCCCCAACAAGTCGCTAAGGTGTTAGTCGCGAAACTGGAGAAGAACTCATCGGAAATTTTAGTAGGATGGCAAAGTCATTTAGCTGTGTGGTGTCAGCGTTTTTTTCCTTCATTACTGGAGAAAGTGTTACGGATTGCAGCTCCTCTGTCTAGAAATAAAAGTTTTGGAGAAATAAATAACAAGCAACAGGTAACAGGCAACAAGAAACGATTTTGGAGAATAGTTTGGGATTTTGGCTTCTTTAGATCTAGTAGACAGACAAAGGTTTGATCAAGGATTTTATCAAGCTTTAAAAGACAAATTTCCTGATTAATCTTTCCGATTTGAACAGGACTTAGACAGCCTACATATAGATTGCCTGCGTAAGTCCTGTATGGTTGATTAATTTCAAATTCGCGCTCTTTTAAACTCTCCTCCAGAGAAGGAGGAGAGACCAAAATCAAGCCCCTTCCCGTAACTTATCCAAAACACTGCGGTCTTCTAGAGTGGAGGTATCTCCAGCTACCTCTTGACCTGCAGCTAGCGATCGCAATAGCCGTCGCATAATCTTACCGGAACGAGTCTTGGGCAAACTATCAGCAAAGCGAATGTCACCAGGACGTGCGATCGCACCAATTTCTTTGACCACGTGCTGCTTTAGTTCTTGCTTGAGTTCGTCACTAGCGCTATATGTTCCTTCTAAGGTCACAAAGGCAAAGACATCTTCCCCTTTTAGCTCATCAGGTTTACCGACTACAGCTGCTTCAGCTACAGAAGGATGAGAAACCAGTGCTGACTCCACTTCCATGGTTCCTAAGCGGTGACCAGAGATATTCAACACATCATCGACACGACCCATAACCCAGAAATAGCCATCGGGGTCTTGTCTGGCACCATCTCCAGCAAAATAGAAGTATTGGCCATCTTTTGGCTGGATATGTTCCCAATAGGTGCGGCGGAAACGGTCATCATTGCCATAGACAGTACGGATCATACTTGGCCAAGGATGTTTGATAACTAAATAACCACCATCATTGTCCCCAACTGGATTGCCGTCTAAATCTACAATATCAGCAATAATGCCTGGGAAGGGGAAGGTAGCGGAACCGGGTTTAGTGGGAGTAGCACCGGGTAAGGGGGTGAGCATGAAGCCTCCGGTTTCAGTTTGCCACCACGTATCGACAATGGGACAACGTTCTCCCCCAATCACTCGATGGTACCACATCCAGGCTTCTGGGTTAATCGGTTCACCGACAGTTCCTAGGATACGTAGGGACGATAAATCACGGGCGTTGGGATGCTGGTCTCCCATCTTAATAAAGGCACGAATCGCAGTGGGCGCAGTGTAGAAGATAGTGACTCCATATTTTTCTACCACATCCCACAAGCAACCGGGATTGGAAGGACGGGG
>NZ_JAAHGN010001273.1:0-1905 GCF_010672485.1 Moorena sp. SIO2C4
TTCCTAGCCAGCCTCCTCCCCAAATCCAGTGACCCGTGATTGGGTAAATGATGCCGACAAGTAGAAGGCTGAACAGACAAAAGGCAGAAAATTTGATGCGCTCGGCCACTGCTCCAGAGACAATAGTGGCAGCAGTTCCAGCAAAAACCAGTTGAAAAAAGAATTTGGCGTTGAGGGGTATACCAATATCTTTTAGTGAATAGAAGACACCGTTGTAGGCTTCTCCTATGGCTGGACTATTATCTGATCCCGAAAGGAAAAAGCCATTGAAACCTAAAACAGGGTTGCCATCACCAAACATGAAAGCAAAGCCAACTGCCCAGTAAGCGGCTGTAGACAGGGCAAACACAATCAGGTTTTTAGTCAAAATGTTGGCGGCATTCTTTTGGCGGCAAAGACCAACCTCCAACATCCCAAAGCCCGCGTTCATGAAGAATACTAAACAACCAGTGAATATCACCCAGATAGTATTCACGGTGATTTGGAGCGATTCAAGGGTAGTCTTAAAAGGTGGATTCTGGGCTACTGCTACCTCGGCACACAACAGAATAATTATTGGGATTAAGGGCAAGCAAACTTTCCAGCTTTGCAGCCTCCAAGCGCTGATGCACCTTAACCTTTTGCGCTTTTGTTTAGACATTAGTAATCAAAGGTTTAGTGCTTAGAATAAAAATCAATACTTGTAAGCATTCAGCTGTCAGCTTACGTGGTAATCGACAGTGGTATGGGAATCATGGTCAAATAATTGATTCCAAATCCTGTCGATGGATACCTACAATCTCGGTTATCTGTGATCATTATGAATTAGTACAAATAACCTAGTATACAACTGAATTAATTAATTTTTTTTGGCCTTGGGCTACTAGTGAAAACTCTTTTGGCGTAGATAAAATGTTGGCGTAGATAACACCCTAATCTTAAATCAGCCTAAGTCATGAGTGACCATTGACTTGGCTTATCCTTACACTAGTTCCCTTGATTCTATGAGTAACTATAACTATTAACTCCCCGGGCACTTGATAGTGTTTTTCCAGGAACAGTTAAGCACTATCTTACTCTTAGAGTAGACGATATTTTCACTATTGTATGCTAGCATTACCCTTTTTCTTTTTTTATTCGTCGAAATATATTCCTGTTTTTTTACTCTCATAAAATGTAATTATTCAGCAGTCAGCTGTCAGCCGTCAGCTGTCAGCCGTTGGCCTTTGGCACCTCAAGTAGCACCTCAAGTAGCGGATTAGCTGAATGCTTACAGTTGCGGCAGGAAACGGGCAAGATGCCCGTTCCACCAAGATGCCCATGGCACCAAGATGCCCGTTCCACCAAGATGCCCATGCCAGCAAGATACCCATGCCAGTAAGATGCCTGTTCCACCAAGATGCCCATGGCACCAAGATGCCCATGGCACCTACCGGGTCAAACCGCAAAAATGAGATGCACCCAACCAGGATTGATGATCGTGATTTTTTTTTGCATGATGGAAGTAACTCCTATTTAGGAGGGAGGAAAGCCGCGCTGGTCGTGGTTAACAGGTATTGCCAGCGCGGCTATTAGTTTCAGTCGTCACCTTCTATACTATACATAACTCATCGAAAAAATGCAAGGGTTAATTAAAATTTTTTACATTTATTTACAAATAGTATTTTTAGCAATTGATCTCCTAAATTATGTTTAATTTGTACAGGATTTTTTTATGGTATTCTATTTTGATCGAGCAGGGAACAGGGAATAGGAAATATCAAAAAATCTGTTTAACTGATAGAGCATCAAGAATATTAATGTAGGGTGGGCAGTGCCAAAGATAGATAACAGCAGCTGGCGATCGCATTAGTAGGCACTGCCCACCGCGCGAATTAATCACAATAGAGAATATTGATGTAGGGTGGGCAGTGCCAAAGATAGATA
>NZ_JAAHGN010001274.1:0-1902 GCF_010672485.1 Moorena sp. SIO2C4
TGAAACATTGAGGGATGATAATGATTGAGTCTGAGACGTGAGTCCGCCATCTATCGGAATCAGCGCTCCAGTCATAAATGATGCACCATCTTGGGAAAGAAAATAAACAACACTAGCTATGTCTTTCTGCCTGTTACCATAGCAATACCGAGTATGACATGGCAAAAGATTACCCGGCAGATGATGATCTACTTGAGGTTCTTGCCCAGGCCCCCACTCTAGACAAAAACGGTCGTCGTGCGATTATTTATGCGGCCATTAAGGCTTGTGCTGCTGATGCAGAATATCATCCGGATGAACAGGCATCAGTCCACAAAATGGCCCAATATCTTGGCATTGAAGAAGATGTAGTTAATCAGATTGAGGAAATTTGCATGTCCGAAGCTGAGATGCGAAAAAAACGGATTGCTGTAATGTTCCCTGAAGGCATCCCTTATTAGACTTTTTATTGTTAGTGGCTGCTCGCAGGATTGGCGATCGCAATCAAGCTTTGGGGATTAGGAGTACCTCAATTGAGAGTAATTATGTTGTTGAATCCCTTACATTTCAACAACATAATTGCGCTTATAGAATTAAGGAATTCCCAACCCCTTACCCTAGCGAACGAGTAGGGGAAAGGATCGCTTTTTCCCCAAAGCTAGTCTCGCGCTGCTGCCCTCAAAGCCTTTAGGCATCCCAGGTCGTAGGTATCGTTTCTCCCTCGGAGTCAGAGCGGGGCGATCGCCTGTAATTCCAATCCCTCCAAGTCGCCAAGGTCACAGATGCTGATTATGGTAGCGCTTGCTCGTGAGTCCAAGTCCTTTGAGTTGCCAGGTTTTCAAAGGTGGGTTGGGATGGTGGCGCGATCACTAGTGGCGAGGTCTAGAGAAATTTGGAAGGATATGATACATTCCTTACTGGTGCAATCTACATTAATCAACACAGGAGGCATAAGTTATGCACTTCATTGTGCGAACTCTCAAATTTTTTCCTGGATGGTGTACTTACTTAAATCATCAGTATATGGAGTTTTATAAACTATTAAAGTAGCATTATATTTATTCTTAAACTTACTTTTTATATTTTGTATATTCGTTGTTAGCTTCGGAACGCGAGTAGAAACTACAAAGCACCACTTTTTGATTGTTTGTGGGTTATCTGAAAGTAACTTAATCGTGGATTCTATCTGCTCAAATGCATGTTTAATCTTACTTCCTTTCAACTCTACATAAATTTCTACTCCGTTACTACAAACAAGGGCATAATCACAGCGCTTATTTTCATCATCTGAGATAGCGCAGCCATCAACTGTAATTAGCAAGATTTTATCTCGCTTGGGATTACGAAAAGTTAGTTTACTGTTGTTTTCCTTTAATACGATTTTATTGTCATCTTTATATTCCTCACAGTCTGGGAAACGTTTCATAAATACTCACGCTAAGTCGAGAAGTTGATCAAACTGAATAGCTAGCTGATCAGAAACACCATCAATGACATTAGCATCGATCAGACCAGTATCATTGTATAAAATATTTTTAGCCTTGCCATTTTCTAGGACATAGGCTGATACATCAGAGGTACTCAGGGCTTTATAGCTAGGGACAATTTTTTCTAATTTAGGTAAGGTATCCTGGCTAGACTCTTGATAGAGCATACCAGCTTGAAGAAGATTATTGATTGCAGTTAGCACGTAAGGACTATGGGTGGTGATAAAGAATTGAAGTTTTTCCCGATCAGAATTAAAAACACAGGCGATTAACTCAATAATGTTTCGTTGTGCCCTTGGAAATAGATGGGCTTCTGGTTCCTCAATATAAACAGTTTGTCCAGGGGAACGAGCTTCAACTAAAAAAGGTAATGCTGAAAGTATAATCGTCAGGGGAAATGTTTCTTGCTGACCGGAAGAAGAGTTGGCAATACTAA
>NZ_JAAHGN010001275.1:0-1892 GCF_010672485.1 Moorena sp. SIO2C4
GGAAATTGTTCTAGTTCCTGGTAACCATGACCTGAACTGGACACTATCATAGGAGGCTGATCAGTAATGCGATCCCATAAGCGCGGAAGCTGAGGCCGTAGGCCACGCTTTGCGAACGCTTCATCGCGTAGCGGCTCAATGCTCACGCATCGCATTACTGACTTTGGATTGATCGAACAACTGGCCGTTGCTGGATTTCGCTTCTTCCTCCACGGACACATTCACAGAGCCGAAACCAGCCTTTTCCGTTACGACAAAAGCCGATATGGGAGCAAACTCGACCAAATTTGTGCTGGCACCTTTGGCGCACCACTTAGTCATCTCACTTCCCACACTCCCTGTTCCCAGATCCGCTGTTCCCTATTCCCTGTTCCCTTACCTTACTGATGCCTCTTTCTCCAACAACAGTGTCACAGGACCATCATTTTCTATAGAAACTTCCATCATCGCACCAAACTCACCAGTTTCTACCCGTAAGCCACTCATCCGTAACTTATCCACAAATAGTTGATATAATCCCCTAGCGTATTCTGGAGCAGCGGACTTACTAAAGGAAGGGCGGCGTCCTTTGCGACAATCTCCGTAAAGGGTAAACTGGCTAACCACCAATAGCTCACCACCTATATCCTGCACGGACTTTTCCCAACGGTCATTACCAGTAGTCTCGTCAGCAAATAGCCTTAATTCTAGACACTTTCGCACCATCCAGTCTAACTCAGCTTCCGTATCAGTATCCGCAATACCGACTAGTAGGTTAAGCCCTCGCCCTATTTTCCCAATCACTGTTGTTTCTACTTCGACTTGAGAGGATTTGACTCGTTGGATGATTACGCGCATATGTAGCAGTTCTCAATTGGCTGAGGTACAAATTTTTGGGTTTTAGGGAACAGCGGATCTGGGAATAGGGAACAGGGAGCATACAGGAGTTAAGAGAAAAGTCGGCAGTCGAAAAAAATTTTATGTACCTCATTAGATTATAAAACAATACGAAAGGCCATTTTAATAAAAATGGATTTTTTTAATCCATAAAAGCTTGATTTAGTAAGCTTCAGAGCAATTATTTTATACTCATTTATAATCGCCACACTAGGCCACCATTTATTCCCGATTCCCGATTCCCGATTCCCGATTCCCGATTCCCGATTCCCAGATCCGCTGTTCCCTCTTAAAAACTTATGATACCTACAAACTAATTAACGATAATACCAAAAGAAAGCCAATTTCTAACAGATAAGTAATGCAAACGCTACGGTTTAATAAACCATCCCAAAGATAACCTTGGCGTTTCGGAGCATTACTGCGCTTAAAGGTACGACTCCAGCCAGTAAAAATAGCTGGACTGCGCAAGTTAAACTCCTGAGTCAAAATTTCCTCAATTTGTCCCAAACGGGGATAGAAACCGCGCTGGAAGTGCTTCCATTGACTTTCCAGAATCCAGAAAAACAGGGGAATAGCACACCCAATCAGGGCGATGCTATTCTGTTTCTCTTTTAAGACCATGCGCACAACCACACCAGTGGCCGTAATCCCCAAGGCTTTAATCACCCAGATTTGTTTGTTGTAATCTTCTACAGTAGTTTGCAGGAAAAAATATTCCTGTTTGAGCAGATTTAGCTCGAATTCTGAGCCCGATGGGGGTTGGGGGTCGATGGGTGATGGACTAGACATAACGTTAGTGTTCAAGTAACACAAAGTGTTTGTTGTGCAAAACCTTTTGCATCGCTTCCATCTGAGCTTTGGCCTGTTGCAGCTGACTTTGAAGTTGCTGAATATCTTCCGATGGTAATGATGTTACTTCAGAATAGGATTGAAACCCAGTATGGGTTTGACCATTACCGACACCAGGATGCGTTCGCTACGCGATTGACCTACGGTCACGCTACGCGAACGCA
>NZ_JAAHGN010001276.1:0-1885 GCF_010672485.1 Moorena sp. SIO2C4
ATCGCGTTCAACCTTCAACCCCACCTTGGCCAAAGGCCACGCGATCGCGTTCAACCTTGGCCAAAGGCCACGCGATCGCGTTCAACATTCAACCCAAGCTTGGCCAAAGGCCACGCGATCGCATTCAACCTTCAACCCCACCTTCAACCTTCAACCCAACCTTCAACCTTCGTTGTCTTTTCACCTGAGCCGAGTTGGGCACGAACAAACTGTGTCCGCCGCTCAGTTAATAGCAAACTCAGAGCCATGACGAATTCAGAGGCACTACCGACGAGGGTCCCAACTCTAGAGATTGGTACAGCATTGCCAATTAGGGCAACCAAGGTTCCTACAAATAGCCATGGCCATTTCAGCCTTACCCAGATGCCGATACCAATCAGCAGCACGAACAAATTGACCAAAATTGTTACAATTGGTGGAGCACTCACTTCCGCTACTGTGTAGCGCAAGGTGCCAGCAAAGGTGACTGGAACCAATTCTAGGCCAACAAACTGGGTCGCCACTTCAAACCCACCCAGTCCTAGGGCAAGCACCCAGGATAAAACTCGTACAATTGTATTAGCCCAAACTGCTCCAGCGCGGTGAGCTAGCTCAACAGCAATTACAATGAACAGCGGCACTACTAAGAAGTGTAATAGGAAGCGCACCATACTCAGTGATTTCAGGAGATCTCCTTCACCAATCAGGCTCCCCATGGCCAGAACTAGATTGTCATAGCTAATGCTTGCTAGCACAATTGGCAGCACAATCATGGCCAGACTAGTTGAGCGACGCCACAGGCGAATCGCCCATGCCAGTAATACCCATTCCACCAAAGCAAGACTGAGATGGCCAAGGGGATAAATTTTTAACAAACTTTTAGTCATGATGTTCCATCAACTGAAACAATATCTAAGCTTGGTCGTGATAAGTCGTATAGCTCTCAAAAACGTGACCCACCTATGCAAGACCGGCTTATGGGTAAGAGTATTGATCCTCGAATAGCAATTACCCTTAGTTACCAGTTAATTGATTTCAATTCATTGTTGCAAGTTCCTGGATTGATAAATTTACGTTAATTAATAAATCGCAAGATATTGTATTCAAATCCGACATCACCATTCAGCTCTTAGCTAAGATAAGACAATGCTGGATCAATAAAGAGAGTCAGCCCTAATCGCTTTTTCAAATAGGGCACTTTTTCGAGACCCGGTTTGGCAGGGCAGAGTTCTGTTACCCTTCAGAAATAGTTGATAGCTGATCAGCCTTGGGCTGAATGGTTACCATAGGATTACAGTCACGGTTAGGATCTTGAGGATTTTTCGGTTTATTCTTATGTCAATTAAGAGAAAATACTCTAAAATAAGTAGGGTAAAATAAGTAGGTGCGAAAAGGTTACCATCACCAGCATTGAGCTGGTGGGATTATTCCCTATAGGTTTAAGCAACTCTCTCTCTCCTAAAGGGTACAGTGTTGCTTCTAATGCAAGTAATCCCAAAAAATAGCAATAAGACAAGGAGTAACTAACTCAATAATTTCAGATAATTTCAATTGAAGAACGATCGGGGTTGTAGCCCGTTAGTGCTTTGATTGCTAAGTTACACGTAAGCTATCAGCGTGTCGCGTATCAGCTATCAGCGATTAGCGCTACAGATGGTGCTACTTGAGGTGCTATCAGCTATCAGCGATTAGCGCTACCTCAGAGGCTAGAAGCCTATGCCACGCACGCTACTTGAGTGGCCATTGGCCACCAACAGCTGACCGCTGACTACTGACTACTGACCACTGACGGCTGACCGCTGACGGCTTACATTTACACCGACTTGGGGTGGTCAATCATGACGAAATCGAACGGATTAGCTTTAGTCTCAGGGTTCATCAAACTGATTATCATTTGTAGTCTGAA
>NZ_JAAHGN010001277.1:0-1884 GCF_010672485.1 Moorena sp. SIO2C4
ACTCCCGACACTCCCATCTATTAATCTATCCCTTATAGCACTACCCATTAAGGTGTTTGACATTGATACAAGCTCAAAAGCTGTTTTAGTAAACTTTTGCCTATTGCTAGCATGCCTATTGCCTTGCTACACCCGAAGCAGAAACTCAGGCCACTGAAGCAACTGAGCCTGGTCAATGGGTGATCTTTGCGGATTACGGTGGCGTAGGACAGGCATTAGCAGAAAATTTGCGATCGCATGGTCACAGCTGTTGCCTGATTTATCCAGGTGAAGTTGACCAAAGCCTACCAGGAGGACTTGGAACCATCAACCCTGCTGATCCCAATCATTTTAAGCGGCTGTTCCAGGAAATTCTTGGAAATAATCCATTGCCCTGTCATGGAGTAATTCATCTGTGGAGTCTAGAGACTGAACAGTCTGAAGCACTCACACCATCCTCTCTCGAAGAGTCTCACGTATTGAGTTGTGGAAGCGTACTGCACCTAGTTCAGGGACTAGTTCAGGCACTGGTCAATACTGGTAGTTCAACCTTACCGAAATTGTGGTTAGTAACCTCTGGCAGCCAAGCAGTGGAAGCCAACCCTGCTCCGGTAGCACTGGCTCAAGCCTCTTTGTGGGGCATGGGACGAGTAATTGGCCTAGAACACTCTGAAATTTGGGGAGGGCTACTGGATTTAGACCCATCTATATCTGATAATTCTGATAATTCTGATAATTCTGATCATAAGGGTGCTACGCAACAGGCCATGGCTCTGTTCTCAGAAATTTGGCACGGAGACGGGGAAGACCATGTAGCATTCCGCCAGGGAAAACGCTATGTGGCTCGCCTGGTATCTAGCAAACCCACTCAAACCGAATCTTTAACTCTACAGGCTGATGGTATCTACCTGATTACTGGTGGCTTGGGCAGTTTAGGACTCCAGGTTGCCCGGTGGATGGTTGAACAAGGGGCAAAAAACCTAGTGCTACTAGGACGCCGAGAACTTCCACCATCAGATCAGTGGGCAAGCTTACCCCAAGACAGTGAGTCTTGGAAACGGGTTAACGCGGTTCAAGAACTCAAAGCCATGGGAGCCAAGGTGATTGTGGCTCAGGCTGATGTCAGTAATCAGGATGAGATGTCTGAGGTATTTGAACACTTGCGTAATACTCAGATTCCCCTCAAAGGTGTTATCCATGCTGCCGGGATTGAAAATTATCAGGAGATACAAGGGATGGACCTGAATGTATTTCAGGCTACCCTGCAACCTAAAGTAATGGGGGCATGGCTGCTCCATCAACTTACCCAAGAGATGAACCTAGACTTTTTCGTCTGCTTCTCCTCGATTGCCTCCCTGTGGGGCTGTCAGGGAAAAGCTGATTACGCTGCTGCTAATGCTTTCCTGAATGCGATCGCACATCATCGTCAAGCCCTAGGATTACCTGCTTTGAGCATCAATTGGGCACCCTGGTCTGGAAGTGCCATGGTGTCTGAACAGGTCAAGACCTTATTGAAGCGCATAGGAGTAGACCCATGGCAACCAGAAGAAGCCATCACCATTTTGCCATACCTTCTGGGGTCCAACAGCCCTCAACTAATCGCTGCTAAGTTCAACTCGGATGTCTTTAAAAAGAAGTTATCCAAGTCCTAGTTTGGATCCATCATTCTTCCCCAAGGGGCAAAGATGGAGTTAGTTTTGTCCTGACTATTACCTGTTTCGTAATCCAGTCAGCAGCCGGATATCTGGCTAGTGCTAAGTTTTTCGTGGGTGGTTGCTCTACCGCGATCGCAGCTAGGAGTTCTTCCAGGGGGTTTCCTGATCTTCTGCCTCCCTGGGCTGATCAGGATCAACGGTGATGATGGCAGACCCCCCTGCTTCCAAACCGGCTTGATTCCCTTGAGAA
>NZ_JAAHGN010001278.1:0-1883 GCF_010672485.1 Moorena sp. SIO2C4
GAATAAGCGATGCAGAGGTGCGACCCGTGGCGAATTTAATTACGGGTCAAACGCACCATTACGGTCTTGGGGAGGCAGCGCCGCCAAAGGGGGTTCCCCCCATGACCGCGCTGCCGTGGTTTCCCCCACTCGCGCTTGGGATCAAGACAACAGGTAAGCATTGGAATAATGCTGAGTTACTTTAGCTGACGGCTGACGGCTGACGGCTGACGGCTGACGGCTGAATGCTTACGAAAAGATTAGTGATAGGACTTTTGGTATTGCCTTAAAAAAAATCGGTTATACCCGAAAAAAAAACTTACGGTTATCGAGAAAGGGATGAATAAAAAAGGCAAGAGTTTCTAGAAAAAATTTCTAAAAAGAAGCCAGACAAGCTAGTTTACATAGCGGTGCGACCGTGAGGTTTCCAACTCCTAGGTCGCCGCTCCGCGAACGCCTAGGGAAGGCGCACCAAGAGAGGATAAAAAATTCGATAATTAGTTGAATCAGCCGGTTGTTAACTTCAGGTGCTACCCAAGGGCGCGAGGAATTGCTCGCGCCCTTGGAGGCGCGCACCTTACTATTTGCCCCCCTATTCTCCTGATTTAAAGAAAATAGAACATTATTGATTTTCGATTAAAAATCGAGTGATAAAATAAATAATTACTATCGAAAAATTTCGTATTAAGAGTTGATTTGGCTGTTTATTTAACGTCCTAATCTATACTTATACGGCTATAAAATATGATAGTTTAATTCAGAAAATATTTGTCCAAATTCCGGAATTATTGCTATTTTTATTACGTCAAACTCAGGTAATCATCCCGTGGGTTGGTTGTTGCAGTTTAGTTTTTACCAAAAAAGCTCTGCTATGATGATTTTCCAGATAAAATAGTGATAAAATAGTTTAATTTAATGCACATTAAAGATGCTGATGAGCCCAGAGGGCAGCCTGAGTGCGATCGCGAACATCCAACTCACAGAAAATATTAGTTAGATGATTTTTAATCGTGCCTTCGGTCAGATTAAGGGCGGCTGCAATTTCTCGATTGCTTTTACCTTGTCCCAACAGCTTCAGGATCTGTAGTTCCCTCTGATTGAATTGAGCATGATAATCTGTTTTTTCCCGTTCAGGTTGGGTATTATTCAGTTGAGAAAACACCTTTGGAGCGATGGTAGGACCTAATTGGCTGTATCCCTGATGCAAACTACGAATGGCCGCTGCCACCTTAGGTGCTGGAGTACTTTTAAGCAAATATCCCAACGCCCCAGCCTGAAGAGACTGGAACACATAGTCATCATTGTCAAAGGTGGTTAAGACCAGAATCCGAATCCAGGGGTAGCGGGTATGGATTTCTCGGGTTGCTTGCACGCCATCGCAGATGGGCATCCGCACATCCATCAAGATAATGTCAGGCTGTAACCTCTCCGTGAGGGCAATGGCCTCTTCACCGTGATTGGCTTCACCCACCACCTCGAGATCATCCTCCAGGGACAACAGTGCCGCCAGTCCCTGACGAAAGATGGGTTGATCATCAGCCAATAGAAGTCGAATCATCGTGGTATCCTAATCTGAATACAGCTGCCTTGTCCCGGTGTGCTATCTAATTGTATCGATCCGCCTATCAGCTGAACTCTCTCCTGCATACCCCTGAGGCCAAAACCCTGGGTGGGTTTAGCAATATCAAAGCCAATACCGTCGTCCTTTAGCTCAAGGATAACCGCATCAGCCGAAGCATATCCCTTGAGGTGAATAACCTGGGCTTGACTGTGTTTGCGGATATTTTCCAATCCTTCCTTAACCACACAGTAAAGCTGATGATTGGTTTGTAACGGCAGCTGGGGCAAATCTATTTTGCTTTTAACCGTTATGGATGGGTTGGATGTAAAAGATTCCAGCAGCT
>NZ_JAAHGN010001279.1:0-1882 GCF_010672485.1 Moorena sp. SIO2C4
TGTTTTTGGCTGATCTTGTCTGGCTCAAACTCAATGTTACGATGCTCGTCAAAGTACCAGGTATTGTGAGTACCGTGCATTACTTTCATACAGCCATTTTCTCGGGTGGCTTCACTAAATGCAACCCAAGCAGTCAGTTCCCAAGGTCCATCGTGAGACTCAGTAGGAACCAGCTTTGACTTGCCCTCAAACTCGACGAAGCTTTCTGCTTGATGCCAGTCTGTTCCTTCATCACCAGGATATTTGGGAAACCAAGCCGTTCTCCAACATAGTACATTTGAGCCCAAAAGACTGCTAACACGGTGAGCAATTTTTGGGTGAGAGATAATATCACTCAAAGCCTGGATATCCAGATGACGGTCATAGTTCATTTTACTGTTAGGGAAAGGTGCCGTTTCCCTGTCCAAAAGATCCATCCTGATTTCGTTCCACAACTCCAGGATCTCTTCAGGTTGAAATAGAGTAAAAGGTCCAATATAGCCATTGTCTCGAAAGAATTGTTTTTCTTCCACAGAAAGATAATAACTGAGTTCAGCTTTTGCCCTAGTTTTCATCTACTTTTTTACTCACCGATAAAGTTAACTGCTAATGTGTTTGCTCTCTGACCGCATCAATTTCTTTACTCAGTTCAGCAATTGTTGATTTGTGCTTATCAAAAAACCACCGAGCTTTGATGCTAACCCCCATCTTTTCTGTTACCTGATTAACCACTTCAACCAAATTTATTGAGTTCCCCCCGATATCCATAAAGCGATCTTCTATACTGATTGTCTCAACACTGAGAACGTCTTTCCATATTTCAGCAAGCTGCTTTTCTGTTTCTGTCTGGGGAACCACGACATCAGAAATGGGTAGTTCTGTTGAATTACTCATCTATTTATCCTGATTTATCTATCTATAAGAGATGTTAAAAGTGCTTGTCACATCTCTGGACTAACCTTTTTAAGTAAGGAAGAGTGTTAAGGGGAGTTTATACACTTTGCTTATTTATAGCGTTTATCGTGATTATGATGTACAGCGCAATTTCAGGATTATCCCCGTACAACCCCCTTAAATATTGGCTTTTGCCTTTTGCCTCTTGCCTGAAAATGATAAGCTTTGTCCTCATGAATATGAGAATTGCTATATCCATTTTTCATGGTATCACAGAGCCAGCCAAAAATAACAAGATTATCTTATCAAAAAATATTATGAATATTTTTAATAGTATAGAAAAACATTATGAAAGCACCGAAAAAAAAACGTCGAGGGTTATTCAAGGTAAACGCATCTAAATTTGTATCAAAATTTACATTCAAAAAGTAAACAATAATACCAAAAATCTAGAATTACCCTGTAGACATCTCCAGGAATTGCAAAGCAGTTCTATCACTAGCTTTGAGATGCTTGCGATCATTCACAAAAATGACAACTTTCAACGAAAAAATAATAGTTATTAAGCTTTGTTAATAATAAATAATTAACCTAAAAAATATAAACTAAATATGTAAGCATTCAGCCGTCAGCCATTCGCGTTCGCGAAGCGTCGGCTTTGCCGAAAGCTTGGCCTATGGCCAAGGCCAAGGCTCACGCTGCTTGAGGTGGTTATTTTATTCAAAAGCACCTCAGAGCTGATTCGTAAACTCGCTGTAATGAACCTATCCCACTAATATAATTTTAGTAATCCACATAAGCTGTTGCGCATTTAAACTGTGATAACAGCATTGCCTTTGTTTTTTATTTTTCGTACCCATTTTATAATTAACCCTCCTTCATTTAAAAGATGATTTAACAAACATTCTAATTCTTCAATTGATTTGAAAACTCGATTGGCAATATATTCTTTTGCTGAATGCCAAACCAATTCAATTAAGTTATAATCAGGACTATACTCGGGAAGATA
>NZ_JAAHGN010000128.1:0-11044 GCF_010672485.1 Moorena sp. SIO2C4
TCTGCGGTTAAGAAGGAGAGTTTACCAGATGCCCTGGTTGTTTAACACAGGCAACAGGGAACAGGGAACAGGCAACAGGCAACAGGCAACAGGCAACAGGGAATGAAAAAGCTGATCACATAGCGCTGCATCACTTTTATGATCATGTTTTCGTCAATTCTTCATCCGAATTTCCGAGAGCCGAAGTTCTCTGTTCCCGACAACTGCCGCGAAGTCTAGTCTGTCAGAGCATCAATCAAAGCATCAAGTTTAGCCAGTATTCTTAAGGCTTCTTCTGGGTTGCCAGTTGCACTCATTGGTTTAAATCTGGTATGGGCATCAAATTCTGCTCCCCTCTCCCCAGACTATTCCCCCTGTTCCCTATTCCCTGTTCCCTATTCCCTGGGCACAGCGCTATAGTTTTTAGCTAACCTGCCACTACTTAACTCTTATTCCTTGTGTTTTGAGAGTGATTAGTTTAATTCCTGGATTATAAGTATAAACACGACGAAAACTAAGTGTAATCACTGAGGCATTCGGATCTAGGGGTTGTTTTAAGGTGATATAACCTTTAGTTGGTGTCCTAGAAGCCATGACTGTTCCATCCCAACTAGAGCCTGAATAACCTCTATAATTATTTCCTAAGTTATCAACGGCGATAAAATCTGAAAATCGGCTATCTTTATTATTGTAATTATAAGCTTTAAAATAAATTTTTAATTGGCCATTTTTCCACTTTTCTATCTTATCAACGACGAAGCGAGCGCCATTAACTTGTGGGGATGACCAATAATTTCTAAAAACTTGAGGGATTTGGCTTTGCCATTCAGCAATTAATCGTTGTGCTTCTTGATAAGATGGCGTAGGGTTATGAATCCGTTTGGCGATGGATATTGCTTGACTATACTGTCGCTGATTAGCATAGTGATTTGCCTTGATAATCAGGTTTTCTCCTTGTATTTCTAATTCAGCAGCTAGTCTTTCTAATTCAGCAGCTTTTAGTTTGCTTTCAGCAGTGTTAATAATTTGGATTGCTTGCTCCTGGAAACGTTCAGCCTTAACCTGTGCTGCCATTGCTTTGGCTTGTTGCCATTTACGTTTCTTTAGGTCTTGTTGAGCTTGTTGAATTAAATTTTGCTCACTTTGCCATTGCTTCCATTGAGTAATTAACTGTTGTGCTTCTTGGTAACTATTACTCTCAGAAGGTATTTTTTTAGCTTCAGTAATTGCTTTATAGATAAGTCTGGGGTTCTCTACTAGTTTAGTGGATTGATTTAGTTGTGCGACAGAACAGTCATTTAAGAGGCATATCGATTTTTCATTGATGCTCAAAAAATCCGGAACTTCTTGAGCTAAGTTAATACATTTTTCATAGTCTCCATTGCTCCAATGCTGTTGAATTTTACTTACTACTAGTTGCTCAATTTGGTTTAATCCGTAGGTAAGACCTAACCCTAAACTAATTACAGTAACTATAGCAGAACTTAGTCGTTTATTCAGGTTCTTTACTTTCAGTTTATTGCTAAACTCGGCTATTACTTTTCTTTGAATTGACTGTGGTGATGGAACCGATTTAAAAATACGTTCTAGATTGGCAAGACGCTTTTTAGGGTCAGGTTCTACCATCTTGTCTAGGTAGTTAAGAAATTCTTTGCTAAAACCTGAAGCTAAATGCTTGAATTTTAGACGATGATTGCTTAAATCAATTAAATTACTAATTTTCGCTGTTTTAATTCCTGTTACTAAACAAATCAGTGTCACTCCTAAACTATAAATATCTGATGCTTTATTGAGGGGTTGATTATATAATTGTTCTGGTGGCATAAATCCAGCTGTGCCAGCCATCGTAGTACTTACAGCAATTGAACTATAGGCAAGTTTTGCTAAACCAAAATCAATTAAGTAAACCCGCATTCTGTAATCTAACAAAACATTTTCTGGTTTAATGTCTCGGTGAATTATCGGATTATAAAAATGTTGGAGATAATCCAAAATTTCGAGCATTTGAACGGCAATTTGCTGAATTTGCTCTGGTGTAAAGCTTGGGTATGCAGACAAAGGTTGAGCGTTTTTGTACTCCTGTACCAAACAAACACCACCCTCAGGAGCAAAGGAGTCAAGATAGCGAGGAATCCTAGGATGGTGTAACTGTTTTAGTACCTTAATCTCACTTTCAATGGATTGGTAACCATGCCAGCTACTGTTATATTGAGCAAATTGAAATAGCTTGATTACAACTTTTTGCTTAGTTTTAAGATGGATGGCTTGATAAGTTACTCGACCACTGTGATAGTTCTGACCTAATCGTTTTTTGACTTGGTAGCCATAGTTAGAAAAATCCGGAAATTCGCTCATCGAATGTAGGTTTGTGCATCACTTACAAAATGTATACGCTTTATAGTACTCCAACTTCAACAAAATAATAACGGATTGAGTTTTAAGTAATTGAAACCCCAAGTCTATTTAGAGTTTGCGCTGATAGTGACCTGAAAGCTAGAGCTGGTAAGTATTGTGGAGCACTTGTGGCCCCCCAGTAAGTTTATACAAACTTTATATTTAAGCAAAGCCTTTATACAAAGTTTACAAAAAAACTATGAAGGATAATCTTTTTATGGATAAAAATATTGTCAACTTATTCACCAATTTATAAACCGAACTAATAGTGTGGCTGGATGTGTGGAATCACTACTGAATGCTGAGTACTGAGTGCTGAGTGCTGATACCTGATAGCTAAATAATTATCTGATAGCTAAATAATTAGGACTTATGAAAATTAGTTATTTTAATTTTCCACTCTATAGCTGTCCTATGATTACCCGCTGAAGTTCCATGGGATGCTAACCATTGAGCCGCTACGCGATGCTAACCATTGAGCTGCTAAGCGATCGCATAATTACCATCTTAAGTTCGATGCGATCGCATAATTCCCCTCTCAAGTTCGATGCGATCGCATAATTCCCCTCTCAAGTTCGATGCGATCGCATAATTCCCCTCTCAAGTTCGATGTGATCGCATAATTCCCCTGTGAAACCCGCTAACGCCTAACCCCTAAGCCTAACCCCTAAGCCTAATGCCTAATACCTAGCGGGTTAAGCTGAATGCTTACAATCAGTAAGTAATGATAGTTGCAGCTCCCGTGAGGTTTGAGATGAAGACAAGCAAAACCAAGAAGTATCTCCTTTACCTTTTCTGGCTCGGGCCACTACTGACCATGGCGGGAATCACTGTCAGGATTATTACTGAAAAATGGTCCCCAGACGCATTAGGGTTACTGATTGCTGGTATTGTCATTAGTCTTGTGGGGCTAGTATTTTTAGCCCAGTTGGCCCCGAAATTTTGGCAAAGCCGTTCTACCCAAGTCGGAACCAATGCTATTATTTCTACCGTAGCTATGTTAGTGATTTTAGGGCTGATTAACTTTTTAGGGGTGCGCTATACCCAACGCATCGATTTCACAGAAAATCAGTTATATACTCTGTCACCCCAGTCCCAGCAAGTGGTGCAAAATTTACGACAGCCCCTTAAGGTTTGGATCTTTAATCCACAACCCAATCCAGATGACCGAGAGTTGTTAGAGAACTTTCGTCGGTATGGGTCAAACTTTGAATTTCAGTTTGTTGACCCTCAGCTAAAACCAGCACTAGCTCAGAAATTTGGTGTTCAGTCTATCGGAGAAGTTTATCTACAATATAAAGACAAGCAACAATTATTGCAAGCTGTTAATGATACCCAACCTCTGTCAGAAGCTAGTCTTACTAGTGGTATCGAAACTCTGACTCGGGAAATTTCGGTTAGGGTTTACTTCCTCCAAGGTCACGGAGAAAAATCCTTAGCAGAAGTAGAAGGGGGATTATCTGAGGCTGTACGTGTTCTAGAGGATAAAAATTTTACGGTTCAACCCCTTAACTTAGCTGAACGCTCAGAGGTTCCAGCCGATGCCTCAATCGTGGTTAGTGCAGGTCCGATGCGAGCATTTTTAGAAAAAGAAGTCAAAGGGTTACGTAACTATCTATCCAAGGGTGGTAGCTTACTATTGATGCTCGACCCTGATACTAATCCTGAATTGGATAGCTTTCTCAAAGACTGGGGAATTAAGCTAGACAGTAGGTTAGTGATTGACCCGTCTGCTCCAGAACGTTCCTTAGTGCTTGGTGCAGCAACTCCAATGGTGACCAGCTACGGGAATCATCCCATTACCACGGAATTTGGCGACGGATTTTCCTTTTATCCCTGGGCGCGATCGCTCTTAATTACCCCAGTAGATGGTATCCAGGAGACTCCTTTGCTGATTACCAATGACAGAACTTGGGCTGAGAGCAATCCTAAACAGCAGCCACTGGAATTGAATCCAGAAAGCGATCGCCCTGGTCCGTTAATCCTAGGTGTAGCATTAAGCCGCAAAGCCGAAGGGATTGATCAAGGGACTCCTAAAGAGGATGGTAACAAAAAGACTTCTTCATCTCGTCTAGTAGTCTATGGTAACTCTAATTTTGCCACCAATGGTTGGTTTGATCAGCAATTAAATGGTGATGTTTTTCTCAATACGATTAGCTGGTTAAGCAAGCAAGATGATCAAGTCCTATCTATCCGCCCTAAAGAACAAAACAATCGACGGATTAACCTAACAGCAATCCAGGCTGAGTTACTGGGTTGGACTGCCCTGTTACTTATGCCCTTAGTCGGGTTTACTACAGCTGGGTTAGTATGGTGGCAACGCCGTTAGCATTGATAACTGATATAGCATTATAGCAATTCTACGACTTGTGAGGTACAAATTATTGGGTTTTAGGGAGTAGGGAGTAGGGAGTAGGGAGTAGGGAACTTCGGAACAATAATTATCACAATTTATACAATTTATACACGGAACCCTATAAACTTATGACAATTCTACAAGCTAGTCACCTATCTCTAGAAGATGTGCATCATACCTTTGGCTTTCAACGGCAATACAATAGTTCATTAACTTCCCGGTTATCCCTAGACACTATCACTGAATTTGAGCAACGGGAATTGGAACAAATTCGGACTGATTTTGATAATTACTTGATCGCGGGTAAAGTATCTGAAGGACTGGTAAAAGCCCTCACTGTTTTTCCCTTACTGCGATTAGCTGGCTTCTATCGCTCTCCAATAAAGATTTCCTTGGAAGAAGGAATTGCTGATATTGATATTCAAGACCAGGATACCAAAATTACTGGCAGACTAGATATTCTAGCAATTAACAAAGCTCAACAGACAGTAGATCAAGTATCGTTTTGGGTCTTAGTTATCGAAACTAAAAACAGTAGTGTTGATGTATCCGTTGGGTTACCTCAATTACTGACCTATGCCTATAAGAGTTTAGACCATCAAGACTCAGTTTGGGGACTATCGACTAACGGATACATTTATCAGTTTATTTATATCCAAGCTGGCAATCCTCCGATTTATCAGTTGATGCCAGTATTAAACCTGATGGAATCGGAGTCATCGATTAAATTACTACAAGTTATTAAAGCTATAGCGCTCCTATAGCATTTCCATTTGATTTGTGAACATACTCCCTAGCGACTATGTTCGCTCTCCAAATCGAGTCAATAATTCTAGTCGAGACAATTGTAAGAGTAGGGGGGTAAATTCTTCTGGAGAGAGTACCATCAATGGCTCAATAATTCCCAGCATTTCCTGGTCTAGTTCACCAAAACGGCTACGCAATAAGTAAGTGACCATACTACGGCGTTCGTTTTGCTTGCCCTGGACTAGTCCCTCTTGTTTGCCAAGCTCGGTAGCTAATTCCAGTCGTTGTTGATATATCTGAGATAATTGCATGATTAACTCCCTCTCATCTTCTTCTAGGTCTTGATTTTGTTTGATACGTGCCTCTAATATTGCCAGCATGTCATATACTAATTCTAGGATATTGTCTTTGTACTGACTCCCGCTGGGTAAGGATTTCAATTCCTCAATCGCTTGCTGTTGCACTCTACCTCTACCGAGAATTCTCAACCATAAGGTTTCTGGGGTCACCGGCAGTTGGTCAATCGCCACAATTGCCGTATACAAGGATTTCCCCAGAAAGTAGATCCCCTTGGGATAATTGACCAGATCTGGTTGAAAATTGAAGCTTTCTAAAAACTCTTCCGAAGCCGTTGGGGAGAGAATCCATAAACGAGGCAGTTCTGTCACCCTAACTTGGGCATTAGCCCGCTTAGCCTGACGGAAAACTTGATCATGAACCTGGGCCAGTTTACCGATACAACTGAGCACCTCAAATTGAGTAACTGGGTTACGGAACGGTTCAAACATTGCAGGGGTTGTGGCCAGTTTTCCGAGTAATCCCAGGCTTTGTCCATTGGTGGCTAGTGCCTGGGATGGCAAAAAGTAAACATCAATTTCTTGAACTTCCCCAGGCACTTCCCAGTTCGTTTCTACCTTCCCCAGGGGGTCGAGGAGTTTTTTAAGACATTGGATGGGCTTTTGGTCATGGACGTTTCTGGTCATGGAACACCCTCAGGACTATTGATTTAATTAGTATTTAATTACGAGTTAAGTAATAAGCGGATGATCGAGCTAGTCAACCGGCACGACATTGGGGATTAATAACCACAGCCTCTATTAATTTCGCTCTCCAAATCGAGTCAATAATTCTAGTCGAGACAATTGTAAGAGTAGGGGGGTAAATTCTTCTGGAGAGAGTGCCATCAATGGCTCAATGATTGCTAGCAGTTCCTGGTCTAGTTCACCAAAACGGCTACGCAATAAGTAAGTGACCATACTACGGCGTTCGTTTTGCCTACCTTGGACTAGTCCCTCTTGTTTGCCCTGGACTAGTCCCTCTTGTTTGCCTTGGACTAGTCCCTCTTGTTTGCCTTGGACTAGTCCCTCTTGTTTGCCTTGGACTAGTCCTTCTTGTTTGCCAAGCTCGGTAGCTAATTCCAGTCGTTGTTGATATATCTGAGATAATTGCATGATTAACTCCCGGTCATCTTCCTCAAGGTCTTGATTTTGTTTGATACGTGCCTCTAAGATTGCCAGCATGTCATATACTAATTCTAGGATATTGTCTTTGTACTGACTCCCGCTGGGTAGGGATTTCAACTCCTCAATCGCGTACTGTTGCACTCTACCTCTACCGAGAATTCTCAACCATAACGTTTCCGGAGTAACCGGCAGTTGGTGAATCGCCACAATGGCGGTATACAAGGATTTACCCAGAAAGTACATACCCCTGGGATAATTAACTAGATCTGGTTGAGCATGGAAGCTTTCTAAAAACTCTTCGGAAGCCGTTGGGGAGAGAATCCATAAACGAGGCAGTTGGGTGACCCTAACTTGGGCATTAGCCCGCTTAGCCTGACGGAAAACTTGACCATGAACTTGCGCCAGTTTACCGATACAACTAAGCACATCAAATTTAGTGACTGGGTTGCGGAACGGTTCAAACATTGCAGGGGTTGTGGCCAGTTTTCCGAGTAATCCTAGGCTTTGTCCATTGGTGGTTAGTGGCTGAGATGGCAAAAAGTAAACATCAATTTCTTGAACTTCCCCAGGCACTTTCCAGCTCGTTTCCACTTTCCCCAGGGGGTCGAGGAGTTCTTTAAGACATTGTTTGGCAAATTGGTCATGGACATTTCTGGTCATGGAACAGCCTAAAAACTATAGCAAAGGGAACAGGGAATAGGGAACAGGGAACATAGAAGAGTAAATCGAGAACAGGGAATAGTAAAAAATCATCTGTAACTCACAATTATTATAACCGATAATTAGTAATTTTGTTGAATCAAAAAACTGGAATCAGTTTTTAAAAACTGAGCCTAAATTTTAAGGCTTATTTAGCATCATTACAAAAATTTATCGGAATTATTTCCTACTCTTACCTGTTCCCTGTTCCTTGTTACCTGCTCCCTGCTCCCTGCTCCCTGCTCCCTAAAACCTAGAACGAAAGTACCTCACCAAATTTAGAACTGCTATATAATAGTGACTAAGGTAAAGTGGGTGCATAAGGCCAGCTCGGATGAACCGTTCCATGTTCCAACCGCAGCTTGGTACAGAATAGGGGCAAAATAACTAATAAGTAAGATGACCGATTTACAAACGTTTTATCGAGCTACCAACCCCAGTAAAACCTTAGCGGTGGACAATGAGGATGATCGCAAGTATTACATTGATTTCTCTTCAGTACGCGGCGGTCATATTATTGAAAAACTTAGAAAAAAGATTGCTATCTTTTCACCAAATCAGCCAACCTGTGAACTGTTTACTGGGCATATTGGCTGCGGCAAGTCTACGGAGTTGCTCAGGTTAAAGGTGGATTTAGAACGGTCAGGATTTCATGTGGTTTACTTTGAGTCAGATCAAGACTTGGAAATGAGCGATGTTGATATTAGCGATATTTTACTGGCGATCGCTCGTCGAGTCAGTGAAAGTCTGGAAGACGCTGGCATTAGCCTTCAACCAGGGTACTTCCAGAGGTTATTCGGCGAAGTCAAAGATATCTTACAAACACCGATGGAGCTATCGGAGGTAGAATTCTCTGTAGGGATTGCCACCATTACCAGTCAAGCCAAAGCTAGCCCTAAGCAGCGGGATAAGTTGAGAGGATATCTAGAGCCTCGAACCAATGGACTTATTGAGGCAATTAATCAGGAGGTGCTAGAGCCTGCTATCAATAAATTGAAACAGACCGGGAAAAAGGGACTAGTAGTTATTGTTGATAGCCTTGACCGGGTGGACTCTATTCAAAAGCCCTTTGGTCGTCTTCAGCCAGAATATTTGTTTGCGGATCGAGGGGCACAGTTGCGGGGACTGAGCTGTCACGTGGTTTACACTATTCCATTGTCACTGCGCTTTTCCAATGACTTTGGGATGGTGACTGAACGGTTTATGACCGACCCCGAAGTCCTACCAATGGTACCTGTGCATTTACGCAACGGTAGCAAACATGAAAAAGGAATAGCACTGCTGCGACAGATGGTGCTGGCAAGAGCTTTTCCAGATTTAGAGCCAAACCAGCGTCTGAGTAAAATTACAGCAATTTTTGACAGTGCTGAAAGCTTAGACCGTTTATGTGGTGCTAGTGGTGGTCATGTGCGGAATTTACTCCGGTTTCTCAATGATTGGATCATGGAGGAAGGAAAACTACCCCTTTCCCGTAATGGTCTAGAACGTATGATTAAGGCTCAGCTTCATAAACTTGTCTTAGCGATCACTAATGATGAGTGGGATTTACTGGGTAAAGTAGCTAAGGAGAAGAAAGTGACTGGAGATGATGGATACGAAATATTAATCCGCAGTCGCTTTGTTTATGAGTATTATGATCAAGAAGAACCTTGGTTTGATGTTAATCCGATTTTGGCAGAAGCTAAAGAACTAAAGCTATAGCATTTATAAATAGTTTGACCTGGTGGTGCGTTACGGGACGGACTATCGCAACGCTGGCGCTTGAGCGAAAAATAAGGACAAGTCCGCCCTAACACACCCTACGCACCTCCCTGTTCCCTGTTCCCTGTTCCCTGTTCCCTTTGCGATATATGAGTGCCTCCGATAAAA
Source organism: Moorena sp. SIO2C4 (assembly GCF_010672485.1). Classification (NCBI taxonomy): domain Bacteria; kingdom Bacillati; phylum Cyanobacteriota; class Cyanophyceae; order Coleofasciculales; family Coleofasciculaceae; genus Moorena; species Moorena sp. SIO2C4. Next base: position 9,508 of record NZ_JAAHGN010000128.1, read on the forward strand.
CCAAAGAGGTTGCTGCCTACAACGACCGTGCGTTGCAAAGATTGGCTTGGGCAATTGAAGCTTCTCAGGGGCAATTTTCGCTGATTTTTGCACACTGTAACTATACCTATGTACAGCAGCAAATGACTGAGGGGCTCCGAGAAACCTGTTCTGTTCAAATCCGCGACGTTGTGCTAAAAAAGTCTGATAGCAGACTTTATAGCAAGATTCGGCAGGATTTAGGAGATCAGCAGCCAGAGGTTGTGATGGTCTTTGGCTTAGAGGCTGTTGATGATATTGATAGCTTGCTGGCTGCTACTAACCAAGTCCGGGAAGAGTTTCGGAAAAATTTCCATTTCCCCCTAGTGCTGTGGATTAATGATCAGGTTCAAACCAAATTGCTTCGGGTTGCTCCTGATTTGGAGAGTTGGGGCACAACTAGGGAGTTTCAAACCCCTCCTGATTCCTTATCTTATGAATTAATCTATACTCTCTCTCAAAAAGCCAAGGAGATATTGACTAACTTTCCAGACTCTGATCCTGACAAATTTTTGTATGAGCTAAATCGGGGGATAGATGATCTATCAGAATTTGAGTCAGCTTGGCAAGATTTACAACATCACAACCAGGAAATAGAACCAGAGTTAGAAGCTAGTTTTTACTTGATGGTAGGTCGCAATTACTATGCTAAACAACAGTTTGAAGAATCCTTACGTTACTTTCATAAAAGCTTAGATCTATGGCAAAGACTAACCCGCTGCGATTGGCAAGGCATGGTTTTATTTCATATCGGGTTGTGTCCTTATGGAAAACCTGAACCACAAAATTTAGTTGAACAATGTGTTGATAGTTTAGCTCAGATATCTGATCAGGATTTAGCTAACCGATTGATTACTCAATTTGCCAGAGTCTTGCAACGCTTACAACGATGGGCAGACTTGGAAACCTTAGCCCAAAGGTCTCTAACACTGCATAGTGCCAATGGTAAGTCAATTGAGTTAGCGAAAGATTATGGTTTTCTGGCGGAGGTGGCTTTAGATAAATTAGCTTGGACTGAAGCTAAGGGATTAGCAGAGCAAGCACTCTCCATCCTGAAAACTAGTTTGTCGCCTGAATCAACAGCAACCTCATCCAAACAAAAAGCAAAATTAGATGGGATTCAATCCTTTGATAAAGCTTGGTATTTATTATTATTAGCAAGAGCAGAAAAAGGTCTTTGTAAGTATCAAGACAGTATCAAGTATCTCGAAATAGCTAAAGCAGAAACTCCAGCCCATTATGCTCCAGAGCTTTATATTATGATTTTGGCAAGCTGGCGAGAATTATACCTTGAAAAGGGTGACTATCTAGCTGCTTTTAGAGTTAAACAAGAACGAATATCCATTGAGCAACAGTTTGGCTTGCGAGCTTTTATCGGTACAGGGAGATTACAGCCAAAACGCAGAAGAGCTAAGTCTCAACTTCCAGCCCTTGAGCAGCCGGAAATGGTTGCAGATGAAATTATTGCTTCTGGTAGACAACAAGATATCAATAATTTGCTCGAAAGAATTGGCAATAC
>NZ_JAAHGN010001280.1:0-1874 GCF_010672485.1 Moorena sp. SIO2C4
TCACTTTCTTCATAGTCAGTTATAATAGGTAGGATTAGTTTATTGAGCAGTGAAGCTTTATATACTAGTTGTTCAGAACTAGTAGAAGTAACACTTGATAATGAGTTTTTTGGTTCTGACGTGTCTTTGAACCAACTAATCAGTGATTCTATTGGATTTACAATAATTGTTGATGAATCTGTCAATCTAAAATTGTTGTTTTCGATTAACAGGCTGATTCCCCCTAGGATAATTACTAGAGAAGGTAACAGGCAAAAAGTATTAATAATGAACGATTGTCCATTGAACCAATTTTTAGAATACTGTTCTTTAGTCATTTCCTGCCAAGCTCAAAGTCGCCAAGGGTGGATATTTTATTATGAATAGACATAGGGGGAAAAATGATTCTGGAAGCGTTACCCCACTTAACCTTAAACCTAATTTCAACGCCTATGTCTAAGGTCGGAGAGAGATAGTTATTCGGGTATATATCATCGGTACATGATAATTGGTAATTGCCAATTTACAATTGAGTATCATACTATTGCTGCTGTTAAACACCACTTGTAGATCGCAATTACCTATTACCTATTACCTATTACCTATTACCTATTACCTATTACCCTAGACCTATTAACAGAAACTCATCTCTATCAACATGCATAGAAAATTAGTATTCTGGTTGAGATGTTTTTGAGGTCAATCACGAAGTTTTATCACACATTGTGAAAATCTTGGGAAGGCTATCCTCAGTCTTGTATAGTAAATATCCCCCAAAATGTTAAATTTTGGTGAAAAACACTTGGTGAAGAACACTTTGAGGTGCGACCCAAGGCCGGGGAACCCGGCCTAGGAGGCGCGCACCTTAAGTGTCTTGCTATACAAAAGGAATGGCAAGCACTCACCTTCGGTCTCACGGGACTTGTGAAAACTTAACGTTTCCACAAATAAGGTAAAAACTTTAACGAGTAAAGTTTAAGTTAAAAGGTACTACTGACAGAACCTTCCTTTTCCCCTGACCTCAGCGATGCAGCGCGGTCTTGGGGAGGCAGAGGTGCGACCCGTGGCGAATTTAATTACGGGTCAAACGCACCATTACGGTCTTGGGGGTTCCCCCCACTCGCTATTGCCGTGGTTTCCCCCACTCGCTATTGCATCAAGACAGGGAAAAAATGAGGGGTTACACCCTTCATATTAACAAATTTAACAGATTCCTGTAAATCCCTGTCTTGTTCTTTACTTGTCTTACAGAGACGCTTCAGGAAAAGCCTAGCAAGTCGGGCTAGTTGATCAGAAAATTTTTTACCCTATTGACCCACTGATACCACGTTGCTTTATTGCCATGCTACTTCCTGGGATTGATCGGGGAGATAGGGAGGATGGGAAAGATGGTAAAATGAGGAGAATGGGACAGGAGAATGGGCAACAGGAAGACTATTTCTTTTTTCCCTTTGCCAACAGTGGCAAGGCAGACAGTATACCTAGGAAACTGAGTGCTAGGAAAAATGGTAAGCGATCGCCTCCTTGCAAAGCTTCCCCCCCAGTTACTCCCAGCCAAGTATAAGCGAGGGTACCAGGAATAATCCCAAAGAAAGTGCCAAGGGTATACTCTACCGAGCTAATCGGGGTTAGACCAAACAAGAAATTCACTACATTAAAAGGAGAAATGGGGGCAAAGCGTACTGCTAAGACAAACATCAGGGGTGTCTGCATCACTGCTTGATTGAAGCTGACCAATGCTTTATGATGCCTGAACTTGTATTCAACCCAATCTCGCAATAGATAACGCGCTACCCAAAATGCTCCCAATGCGCCTAAGGTTGCTCCGATAACAGACCAGAAGGTACCCCAAACTAAACCAAAAACTGTACCACCAGCGATAGTCAGTACTGTGA
>NZ_JAAHGN010001281.1:0-1871 GCF_010672485.1 Moorena sp. SIO2C4
GTAAGCGATTGCAGTGCAAAATGTCTATTCTGCAAAGTTGCCTTTGGTAAGGATTGCCAACTAAAATAGAGATGACAGGGAATTTTTAATGGTAAGAATAACTTTTGTTCCCTGTTCCCTGCTCCCTGCTCCCTGCTCCCTACTCCCTACTCCCTAAAACCAAAGATTTTGTACCTCACCCCAAAAGAACACTCCCTAACAGTTGTATCTAGTCCTAAAGTCAAAATAACAATGTCTAGGGATTTCCGGCTTCGTACACTCAAACCTCAATATGAACAACTTTTTGCGACTTGTCAGCTCAGGCGAAGCTGCCTAGAGCCAACTGGCCGCATTGCTCAAGAAATCCTCCAACGGCGAGGAGACTACGGATTTGTGGAACGGCAAACGGGAGTGCCTTGGTGGTTTGTCGGAATTTTGCACTATCGAGAGCTGGACTTTCGAGACGCTCACTTGCACAATGGCGACTCTTTAACTAATAGAACAATTCGCTACCCACAAGGACGACCGATTGAGCCACCAGCTAACGGACAACGATACACGTTTGTTGAGAGTGCGATTGATGCACTGCGCTGGAAACAGTTCCACACTGCCAAAGACCACTCAATCGGTGCAATGCTATGGGGGTTTGAGCTGTGGAATGGTTTCCGTGATGCTAAGGGGGGGAATAATTCCGAGTACCTCTGGAATGGCACCAATCACTTTAGTAGCTCACAACATAGGAATCAATTGCTGGTAGGTAACAGTAATGACTCCTATGGTCAAGGGCACAAGATCGGAGCAGCAGCAATTGTTTGGTATCTGTATTACCAAGGAATGCTTAATCAACGGTTACAATTTGCCACTCCACAAAGTTCTGTTAATTGGCAACAGGCAAGCAACACGGGATCAATTCAGTTCCTGGATATGCTCAAAGGTTATGGGAAACTGCCTCATCAAGATGCAGCACTAGCTTGGCTGCAACAACAGCAGTCGCCATCAGTGCTAACTGAATTTGCTCGTCGCTGGCAGGATGATGCTGATCGCAAATTAGTCTCTGTGGGGAAGTCTGCTGTTGTACAACTGCCCAATGGCACTCAGTTACCGAGTAATTTTGTACTTCGGCAACAATCTCGGAAACCAGAAAGTCGAGGCACTAGGCCACAGACAGCTATTAGGCTAAGAGTACTGAGCGATACTTTCTTTAAAACAAGCACCCAACAGTCCTATCAGCTGAAAGACTCACAAAAAGTTTTCGTCAAGGCAAACACTGAGTTTGAGATTACATCGGATCAGCCAGCAGAGAATAAGCATATTCAGGTTGTCCTGGCCAATGTTGCTTTAGGCACACCACCATTAAAAACCTGGTACGTCTTCTGTGACCATGTTGAAATTGAAGGCAGTGAACCCAATAACGCACCTAAGGATCAACAACAATCTGACTTAATTAAGATTAACTCTGACAAGACTGGTCCAATTCAGTTGCCTGGATATGACAAAACGGTTTACCTATCGGAGGCGATTATCACTGGTGGTCACTTTAGTTGGGCAGAGGCAACCAAAAATGGTACCCGCATTCCTACGGAGAAAAGTATTGTGGAGGGCATTCTCAGAATTGCTGAGGTAATGGAGGTTAGTAGACAGTTATGCAAAGTGTCATAAAGTCTAGTAAAGTCTTTTCATAATTGTTAGAATAGAGACATGACACTAGTACCACTCCGTAAGGCGGTCGAACTTACGGGACTCTCTCAAACCACTTTGAGGAAATATGCAGACAATGGCATCATCAAATGCGAACGAACCCCAAGCGGGTACAGAATGTTCGATACAGTTAGTCTTGCCACTTTGGGGAAACGAAAAGCTCCCGAGCCAGTCACAATTTGTTACTGCCGAGA
>NZ_JAAHGN010001282.1:0-1866 GCF_010672485.1 Moorena sp. SIO2C4
TGCGGCTTCGCCGATCGCTAAACTCACCCAGGGTTGTATGAGCACTATTGTCACTGCAGCAATAATCAACACTATAGGAAGTGTGTAGCTTGGGGAGAGTTCAACAGTTAATGTCGATTTTGGAGAATAATCAGCAGAAGTCACTTGGCTTAAATCCCGAGCTGATAAAGATGAATCAATATATGAATATAATTTAATTCTAAGCCTATATTCCCAACTTCTTCGATCTTCCCAATTTCTTCTATGGGATTCTATGGGATGACAGTTACCTGATCTTACCTACTACCAGTACCTAGCACATTCCTGAGTGAGATTAATCAAAAATTGAGTTAAATTTTTATACGGAGAGGGGGGGATTCGAACCCCCGATGGCTTTGACACCATAACAGATTTCGAGTCTGCCACCTTAAACCACTCGGACACCCCTCCATGATCTAGTCAAACCGCACCCCAGACTTCATCTGAAATTTGAACACAAAACCGTGGAATTTGTCAAGCCTGCTGTTGAAAACTCAGGCATTGCTGGGTGCTCAATGATGGAATCACTATCAAGGAACATCAATGTCTATCTCAATATCTTCAACAGTAGTCTTAAAACCACCATCCGGTGTCCACTGGATAGCACCATCACGGCCTGTCCAATAGAGGGTCATCTTAGCATTGCGCATGAGCTTCGCCGTGTAGGCATCCACGACATTGGATGATGCGATCGCAATTTTCGGTTGCAGGGCATCGAGGAATTCTGGCCTCAGACTTTTTCCCGACCACCAAAGTACTTGTAGCTCAGGGAAACGGATGGTTTTGGCTAACTGTTTTTGGAAGCCTGGTTTGAGGTCTCCTAAGAGTAACCAATTTTGGTCAATGATGCGCATCAGCAACACTGGTGGTTCAGTGTTGACTAATTCTATTGAAGTAGACCCAAAAGAGAGTATTTCCCCCACTGGAATTGGTTGGTAGTTAGCCTCCCTAGAGGCTACTGCACTAGCGATAGAGTTACGGGTGACAATATCGTTCCAATTTTGACCCTGAGACAATGGTCGTTGTAAATCAGTGTTATCGTAGAATGTCTCGATCGGTAAACTACCTAGAAGCTGAACCCAACCACTTCTGAGTTGGGGCTGCTTGTCGAGAGCAACTGCCCAATTAATATCATTGATACCTTGCTTTTGCAGAAAAGGCAGCACTGTAAACCTGACTGTATCAGGGTTGCCACTATTGACCAAGGTGACTTGTCCCTGGTCTTGAATCACTAAAATTTGGTTATTTCCTGTAGCTAGCACTGTAACTTGAAACAATTTTGACGCTTGTTGCCATTGGGGCAACACCACCACAGTGACAGCAACTAGACTAATCAGCCACCAACGAGGATGTAACCATTTAATCAAGCAAGCTAGAGCAATTAGCCCGTAGAGGAATAACAGTTGCCCTAGGGAAATTTTGCCCACCGCTACAGAACTTCCTGGCAACTGATTGAAAAATTCCACTAGTCCCATCAGTCCATGGGTTGGGTAATACAGTAACCAAGCCAGTCCACTTCCTGCTGTTGGCCAAATTAGTCCTGCCAAGGCACTGACAATTCCACCCAAAGTGATAATAGAAATTAGGGGTGTAGCAATAACACTAACTGGTATAGAGTAGCTGGCAACAACTTGAAAAACATACAGTTGCAGGGGTAGAGTCCAAACTGCTGCTGCAATTGGCACAGCAACTAGGGATGCGATCGCAGGTGGCAACCAATCCAAACGTTGGATAATCCCTGGTGCAGTGATTAGTAATCCTAGGGTGGCCAGAAAACTCAGCTGAAATCCCAAATCCCAGATCCACAAAGGATTAAATAGGAGTAACAGTGTTGCTGCTAACAAGAGA
>NZ_JAAHGN010001283.1:0-1862 GCF_010672485.1 Moorena sp. SIO2C4
TATCAAGCCTCTGTTGGCTTCGAGCCTGTGGGAACTTTTGACCATAGCTGCCGAAAAAGCTCAGGAGCGGGGTTGGCATCTGTACGTAGTTGGAGGAGCTGTCAGAGACTTGTTACTAGCGGATGGGAACAAGCCACTACTGCTAAATGATATAGACTTGGTCGTAGATGGCTTTCACCGCTCAGCGGATGCGATCGCAGGAGTCACCCTGGCCAAGGAACTCCGTAAAATTTACCGTAAGGTGCGCTTGGAAGTACACGGGTCTTTTCAAACCGCTGCCTTGCTATGGCATAATGACCCGAAATTTGGCTCCCTTTGTGTAGATATTGCCACTGCTCGTACCGAGTTCTATCCTTATCCCGCTGCTAATCCTCAAGTCGAAGCTAGTTCCATTCGTCAAGACCTTTACCGCCGAGACTTTACCATCAACGCCATGGCAGCAAGGCTGACAAAGGTTAATCCCCAAGCTCAATTGCCCCTGTTGGACTTCTTTGGGGGTATGTTAGATTTGCGATCGCAAAAAATTCGAGTCCTACACGCCAATAGCTTTATTGAAGACCCAACCCGAATCTATCGAGCGGTAAGGTTTGCGGTGCGATTGGGATTTGAAATTGAACCCCAAACCAGGGAATATATCCACTATGCCATTCAGAGTGGGGTATATGAGCGTACTAAAGCGGAAAACACCAAAGTCCCAGCACTCCAAACCCGACTCAAAGCAGAACTTAACTATATGTTGCAAGCCCCCTACTGGCAACCAGCATTGCAGTTATTGTCATCATTAGGAGCGTTGCGGTGTCTTCATCCTACCCTGACCCTAGATAAACCATTATGGTGGCGAGTGCGTTTGGTTGGGCGCTGGCTACAGAGATTTGACCCAAAGCAAACCTTAAGACACTGGCAGATGCGTTTGGAAGTATTGATTGCTGATCTAGCACCAGACGAACGGGTTAAGGTAGCCAAGAATTTACAGTTGCCCGTAGACAGTGTTGAGCGTCTTCAAAAACTTGAGGGATGGCAAGGGGATTTCCTAGAATCTCTACCAACATGCCAGCTAAACAGTCAAATCGTCCACATGTTGCGCGAGTATAAATTACCTACCTTAGTATTGATTGGGGTGTATAGTCCTAGAGCGATCCGACGTAAAATTTGGCAGTATCTCACCACTTGGAGGAATGTTAAAGCGCCACTGGATGGCAATGATCTCAGAAAGTTAGGCTATAAGCCAGGAGCACACTATCGGGAAATTCTGGATGCACTCTTAGAGGCAACCCTAGACAGGGTGATTCAGGATCAGGCTGATGCTAAAGCATTTCTAGCCATACACTATCCACCTCTTGAGAAAGAATAAGGTAAAAGGTATAAAGGCGTAAGCATTCAGCAATCAGCTATCAGCAATCAGCTGATGCGCTACGCCCACGCTAGGCGAACAGCTTTTGAATAAAACAGGTAAGGATTGGAATAATGCTGAGTTACCGGAAGCTGCGATGGGATTCATAGTCTTTGGCTGATGGGCAAATCCCCAGACTTCCAATTCTCATTAATCTCGAATTATTAAATTGTCCCGTTCGCCTAGCGTGGCCATAGGCCTGCATAGGTTTATTTTAAGCTGACGGCTGACAGCTGACGGCTGAATGCTTAGATAAAGGCAAACCGACAACAGAGAACTGATAATGCTAGAATTCATCCGGTCTGATCTATCCGCATTAACGGCCTACACACCTCATCCTGGGGGAGAGGAAGGGAAAACACCAGAATCAACGGTTCCCCTAGATCGCCTGGATACGAATGAATGCCCCTTTGACTTACCAGGAGAGTTAAAGGAAAAATTAGCTTGGAGCTATCAACAGCTGATTCAAGCT
>NZ_JAAHGN010001284.1:0-1861 GCF_010672485.1 Moorena sp. SIO2C4
CAGCTATCAGCTATCAGCTATCAGCTATCAGCTATCAGCTATCAGCCAAAGGCCATGCTTGGCCTTTGGCCACGCTGCGCGAACGCGAATGGCTGACGGCTGACCGCTGACCGCACCTCAAGTAGCGTGCGCATAGCGCATATGCTTACTTTTTTAGGGTTGATCTTTTAGCCTAATATTGTCTAGTTTTTAGACTATAATTTGCCCAGCAATGGTGCTACTGATAGCTTGCAACTCAAGATATCATCAGTTGTACGCACCGACACATTACTCTTAGTTTAAGTAACGCCGTTTGGGATACTCTTAAACCGTAATCAATCGGGATAAACCCGGATATAACGGTCAAGGTGCAATTTATTGTTGTCCAAGTGAGGAGTGGTCATGCAGTAATTGGAGTTGAACCTTCCACTCGTCTATTTAGACATTCCTGGCATCCCGGCCAGGAGTTTCTTGAAAGCCTGAGTTTTAGTATGCTTAGAATCAAGCCATCCCAGCTCGACTGCGTCAACTAAACTCAGTCCCATGCCCTTCAAAAAACGCGCGGTACGACGCAATAATACGGTCTGAACCTCAGTTCTCGAAGAGTACCGAGAAATCTCGAAGTCTGTACCTCTAGCAAGGATGTTCTTCGCCGCATTATGGTCAGCCTGCAACACGACCCCATCAAATCCGGTAAAATAGTCCCCAGTCCTTTTCCCTAGTAGGGTTCCATTCCTGGAGTCAATTTGCGACGTGTAACTAGGCTGAACTTCTGTAACAACCGAACCAGTCCAATCAGCCCATTTTTGTAACGAATCTCGCATGACTCCTTTTGTCCAGCTATTGAGTTGACGAGACATGGCCTTGGACTGGCGTTTATTCTTAATTGGTTGTGTTAAATCTTCTGCAAAAACCTTTAAGGATCTTTCTCCAAACAAAGACTTAGAAGCCTTACCAATCACTGATAATATCTCAGCCTGGTCTTTCCTGTATCGACGGTTCTCTGTTTTCCGGGAAAGGTTGCTTTCAAGCATTATAGCCGACTTGGCTGGGTCTATTTTTTCTAGTTTCCTGGAGAGTGCCCAGAGTTTGCCTCTGTTTCGATTTTTAGAACAGATTCGATTTGATTTTTCAGAAAGTAGACTACCTAGCCCTTTGCCATGAGCTGTTCCTTCCGAATCATAATAAGCCTCGGTATAACCCTTGTCTACTCCTACTGGAGTACGAGCAACCGGAGTCTTTACTTCTCTGTAATTTACTAGGAAATGAATCTCAAAACGCTGATTTAACTTGTTATAAATCAGTCGAATCTGGCCTTTGATCTTCCTGTTAGACCTGACTAGTATTTTATTCCTCTTTCCCCGTCTAAGACCAGCCAGCTCTAGCTGAGCGACATTTCGAGAGACGCGCTTACATTTATATCCTCCTTGTTGATAGACAATTTGATTATCTACCCAAGAATGTCCTCTTTGATATTCTTTTCTAACTAGCCTGTGGAGAAGTGGGTCTTCAATAAAAGCCAGGGTTTTAAGTTGTAGGCAAAGCTCTTTTCTGTTTTTTTGATTCTCTTTTCCAGGAAACCTTTTGTATACCTTCTTTACTACAGCCTCTGTACAAGCCGCCTGGCTCGCTGAGATAGCTTTTGCTACATCATTAACAGTCCACTCCATTAACTTGGAAGGTAGCCCCAGCGACTCAGGAGTCCTAAAGTCCCTAACCTCTGGATAAGACTTTTTCCAGTCAATTCCCCAATGGATAATACTACCTAGTTTATTGTAAGATTCAGACCTGACAATGCCCAACTTCTTCATAGTAGAAAACAACTCGGCCTGTACCGACTTCGTCATTCCAATAATTGGAACAACTTGAGTCGATATCTGCT
>NZ_JAAHGN010001285.1:0-1854 GCF_010672485.1 Moorena sp. SIO2C4
TGCTCTCTTTACCAAATTCCTATCAAAAGCGCTATAATCAAATATTACCCTATATTATTACCACACCCCACACCCCACACCCCACACCCCACACGTGAGGTCTTTGTCAAAAAACCTACCTTTATCAGCACTCCCCACCCGCTATTTCAGGTAACTCCAAAATATTCTTCGGTCAAGACTCAACATTTTTCAGTAAAGTGTAAGTATATAGACCCCAAAAGCAATTAGTGAAATTACTAGAACCATGAGTTTATCCCTAAAGCAGCTGACCGTTTATCTGACATTGCTGGGCTTGGGCGGAGGTGCAGGGGTTTTGGGTAGTCGCTATCTCATGGCAGAGCAAGAGGTAATCAGACGCCCACAAATCGTTCCAGCAGTATTACAACCATTCACGCCACAACGACCAACGGTTAAACCCCAGAGAAACCTGAATTTCATTGCTAAAGCGGTAGAGAAAGTAGGTCCGGCAGTGGTGAGAATCGATGCAGCCCGTCAGGTATCACGGGATATCCCACAACCGTTCCACAATCCTTTCTTTAGGCGCTTTTTTGGGGATGACCTGCCTATGCCAAAACAGCGCATCGAGCAAGGCACCGGCTCTGGGTTTATCCTCAGCTCCGATGGACGCTTGATTACCAATGCCCACGTTGTAGAAGGCACAGAGGAAGTTAAAGTCACCCTAAAAGACGGTCGCAGCTTTGACGGTCAAGTAGTAGGCACTGACCCAGTCACCGATGTAGCCGTAGTCAAAATTGAAGCAACGGACTTGCCCACAGTCAACTTGGGTAAAGCAGAGAATTTGACCCCAGGAGAATGGGCGATCGCTATTGGTAATCCCCTCGGTTTAGATAATACTGTAACCGTCGGTATCATCAGTGCCTTGGGGCGCTCTAGTTCCCAAGTCGGGGTTCCAGAAAAACGGGTCAGCTTTATCCAAACGGATGCCGCCATTAACCCTGGTAATTCTGGTGGTCCGTTGTTGAATGCCACTGGTGAAGTAGTTGGGATTAACACCGCTATTCGAGCCAATGCCCAAGGCTTAGGGTTTGCTATCCCCGTGGAAACTGCGGAACGGATTGCCAATCAACTATTTTCTAAAGGTAAAGTTGAGCATCCTTACCTAGGCATTCAGATGGTGACCTTGACCCCAGACTTGAAAGAAAAAATTAATCAAGACCAAGACTTGGGCATCAAAGTCAACCAAAATGATGGGGTTTTAATCGTCCGGGTGGTGCCAGGCTCCCCCGCCCAGAGAGCTGGTTTCAAAACAGGAGATATCATTAAAACCGTTGCGTCGAAACCAGTTAAAAATGCCACTGAGGTTCAGCAGGGTGTGGAAGCCTCAGAGGTGGGTGCCCAGTTAAATGTGGAAGTAATTCGTAACGGTAAGACCAAATTAATCAGCGTCCGACCAGGGGCTTTTCCCATGGAAAATCGATGATCATAATCGATGATCATATAGGGAGTAGGGAATCGGGAATCGGGAATCGGGAATCGGGAATCGGGAATCGGGAATCGGGAGTTCGTAGGGTGGGTTAGGCGCGGTCAGGGATTTTGAGGGATTACCAATCAGTGTTGCTGCGCGCCGTAACCCACCGTGTTCAAATTTAGATCGCAAGTGTGGGCAGTAACTAGGTGGGTAGTAGCTAGCTACAGAATTAGCAAGCTGAGTTAATCGCTCTGTGTAGTGCCCATCCTACATCTACATCTCTTCACGACTCCCGACTCCCGACTCCCGACTCCCGATTCCCCATTTCCTCTGCTTGTAAAAAATTAATAAATTGTCGTGCTGTCCTACCAGAGAAACCATTGGCTCGGATTGCCCACTGTAAGGCACGAGGTCTGATTTCACTA
>NZ_JAAHGN010001286.1:0-1799 GCF_010672485.1 Moorena sp. SIO2C4
CGTCTCAGTCTGTTGGCTAGCTTGATCGTTTTACTGGCTTGGATAAATTTTGCCAACCCTGCCCATGCTCTCGGTGGCAAACAACCTCCTATTAATGAACCCGCACCCGAGTTCACCCTACCGACCAATACTGGTAAGGGTTCGGTGTCCCTCTCCGATTATCACGGTAAGTGGGTCGTACTCTATTTCTACCCCAAAGACTTTACTAGTGGTTGCACCTTGGAAGCTCAGCGATTTCAGCAAGATTTGGCCAAATATATGGAGATAAATGCGCAGATCCTAGGGGTGAGCGTGGATCATGTCGATTCTCACGCGGAGTTTTGTGAATCAGAAGGTTTACAGTTCCCACTTTTAGCTGACACCGATGGCTCTGTCAGCAAGGCTTATGGTTCTTGGCTAGGTATTATGTCCCTACGCCATACCTATATCATTGATCCAGAAGGCATTCTACGGGAAATATTCCTTGGTGTGATACCAGCAATTCATAGCACCGAAGTACTGGCTCGCCTGGATGAGTTAATGTCTACTTCTTTCTGAGTTGATTTCCCACTAAGGATTAAGCTTTAACAAGATTTATGCCCTGAGGAGGTCTAATCTCTGGTCTAATATATCTGCTCTAATCTCTATAGATAGAGTTTAACCAAATCAACTCATTTCTAGATATAGCTCTACATATAGCTTGAGTGCCTAAGTCCTATTTAAGCATCCTTGAAGGAGGCTACTGAAAGTAGGCTGAGTACTGAAGCCGGATCATCAACAGTAGCGCTGGTTAGCTTAACATTGTCAATGATGAGCCCAGACTGAGTTTGATGACTCAATTCATTCACAACACCAAAGCCTAGGCTGTAAGTTCCAGCAGTAGTGAAGGTATGAGTAAATCCTTGAAATCCGGTTTGGTTGTAAAAGTTTTTCGGTGCTTGACTAAAGACCCCTAGGATTGGGTTAGCTAGTTCATAGACAATTTGGGACTTGGGAGAACTAAGGCAGAAGAAAGCGAAGTCGGCAACAATAGCCTCATCTCCCACGTCTTCATTGGTGAGAAAATTCCAATCAAAGGTTAAGGTATCACCAACACAAGGGGTAATCATTTGTTGGATAGCAGCACCTCTGACTACCTTGCTAGAAGTACCACATATGCCAACGGTGTCTAAAATTTTCTGGGCAATACAATCAAGAGTTCCTGTGGACAGGTATAAAAACTCCTCCAGTTTAGAGGCTGATGGGGCTTTTGGCTGACCTGTTCTGGTGACTTCGGTATTGCTAGTTCTTAGTAAAAGCTGCTTTTCTCCCTCGGTTGGAGTAATGCCAAAACTAGCTCTTTTGATCCCGCCTGGTCCTAGCTTTTGCCAGCCTTTGAGTCCTTCTTCAAAGCCACCATTAACTAATTTAACTGGTTCCTCACCACTAGAAAAACTAGACGAGTCAACCAGATAGTTGATTTCTTTTCTTAAGGTGGACTGTTTTGGAATTTGAGACGTGGACATAAAATTAATTTTTCTAGAACGCTAAAGGTTGAAACGACGACGATGATTCCAGAAAAATCAGAGGCAATCTTAACTTTTGATATGAGCACCAACCGTATTAACACCCTGATTAATCTGATCAGTTTGATGATCGTCTAATGACTAATGGTAAGTATTCAGCTGTCAGCTATCAGCTAATGCGCTACTTGAGGTGCTGTCTTGATGCAAAGCGCGAGTGGGGGAAACCACGGCAAAGCGCGAGTGGGGGGAACCCCCTTTGGCGGCGCTGCCTCCCCTGTTCCGAAGCTGCATCGCTACTTGAGGTGCTAGCAGGCA
>NZ_JAAHGN010001287.1:0-1848 GCF_010672485.1 Moorena sp. SIO2C4
CGTGGCCTTTGGCCAAGGTTGAACGCGATCGCGTGGCCTTTGGCCAAGCTTGGGTTGAATGTTGAACGCGATCGCGTGGCCTTTGGCCAAGGTTGAACGCGATCGCGTGGCCTTTGGCCAAGCTTGGGTTGAATGTTGAACGCGATCGCGTGGCCTTTGGCCAAGGTTGAACGCGATCGCGTGGCCTTTGGCCAAGCTTGGTTTTAATGTTGTTCGCGTAGCGTGGCCTTTGGCCAAGGTTGAAGGGTTAATAACCTGAAAGCTGTAACCTGTAACCTCTAAGCTCTAACCTGTAACCTGTAACCTCTAACCTGTAACCTTCAACCTCTAACCTTCAAGCTGTAACCTGCAACCTTCAACCTGCAACCTGCAACCTGTAACCTTAAACCTGCAACCTTAAACCTGCAACCTTAAACCGGCAACCTCTAACCTTCAACCTCTAACCTGTAACCTGTAACCTCTAACCTGTAACCTTCAACCTCTAACCTGTAACCTTCAACCTCTAACCTTTAACCTTCAACCTCTAACCTTTAACCTGCAACCTGCAACTTAGTTATCCTAAAAGAGCTTACTGCCATGAATGCCGAATTTAAATTTAGACCAATTCCCTTTGCTTGGGTTGCTATCCATCCCAAGCCGATAGGTGTTGTTCAGTTAATTGGTGGTGCGTTTTTCGGAAGTTTTCCGACAATTTTCTACCGATATATCGCCAAGCGATTATTTGAATCAGGTTATACCGTTGTTGCCAGACCGTTTAGATTTACCTTCCGCCATTGGCCTGTAGCAATTGGTTTGGTCAAAGAAGAAAAAACCCTATTCCAGGGAATTTTGGAAGAAGCAAAAAAATTGGGCTATGAGTACAGGATCTATGAAGAAGACCCCTCTGCCAGAGGGAATAATTATTTTTGGTTAGGTCACAGCCTTGGAACAAAATACATCGCACTCTTGGAACTTTTAAGTGATTTGGAGTCCAAAAAACTTCAGGAAATTCTGGGAGATTGTGTGGGGAAAGATCAAGAGAAGCAGATTGAAGATAGCCTCAGAGATGCTGAGCTAAAATATATTTCTTTGATCAATCAACCATCTGTATTAATGGCTCCTGTTATTAGCGGTACCAGTAGTGCGGTTCCTGTTCCATTCATAGCTGATTTAGTAGACAGACTTGGTTTCGGGGTGTTACCCACACCCGAACAAACCTATTGCTTGATCAAAAATAGCCGTTTATTTAATCTTACTGCTTTGATTAGCTTCAGTAAGGATAAGATTGCTCAACAAGCTGGAACGGTGCGTTGGCTAGAGGAGAATTTAGGCAATAAACTTCTCATTGATGAGAAACTTCCCGGTAAGCATCTAACTCCCCTCGGTTGGCTCCGGGGAAATGATCAACTTGCGGATACGGTTATTGAAGTTATCACAAAACTAGCCGAGCGAGTCTAAGGGAACAGGGAATAGGGAACAGGGAATAGGGAACAGCGGATCTGGGAACAGGTAAGAAACAAGAGGGATCCCCCCTCCCTTAATAAGGGGGGAAGGTAAGTGGGAAAAAATTCTGTGTACCTGATTACTATGAGAAACGCTAGATTAGAGCAACTTAACGCTAATATTAGCTAGCGCTGATCGGATGTAATGTACTGGTGATAAAGTTGGTGCTCAACTGTCAACTGTCAACCTCCAACCTCCAACCTCCAACCTCCAACCTCCAACCTCCAACCTTCAACCTTCAACCTCCAACCTCCAACCTCCAACCTTCAACCTCCAACCTCCAACCTCCAACCTCCAACCTCCAACCTTCAACCTGCAACCTCCAACCTTCAACCTCCAACCTCCAACCTCCAACCTCCAACCTCC
>NZ_JAAHGN010001288.1:0-1845 GCF_010672485.1 Moorena sp. SIO2C4
TCTGTAGCTGATGCGTTCCCATAGCAGCTCGTACCGACCATCGCTTTTAGCGATTGACCTTGGCCTTTAGGCCACGCTACGCGAATGGTCACGCTACGCGATTGACCTTTGGTCACGCTACGCGATTGGCCGTAGGCCACGCTAAAAGCGATCGCATTCAACAAAAACTATCCTCTTGATCCATTACACTCCCGACTCCCCACTCCCGATTCTAAATTCTAAATTCTAAATTCTAAATTCTAAATTCTAAATTCCCTACTCCCGTCCTACCACCAAATCCCACAAGGCATCAATACCACTGCCCACATACTCTGAATCCTGGTGTTGTTCAATCCATTCAATTACAGTAGGGAGAATATGATTAGATGTTTTGCCCAATTTGCCCAAGGCATTGGCTGCGTCCTTACGCACATCATAATCATCATCCATTAGTAGTGCTAGGAGGGCGTTGACTACCGTTTCTGAGATGTTGCCCAAATTGCCCAAGGCTTCCGCTGCACTCACACGCACATCAGAATCATCATCCTGAAGTCCTGCTATGAGGGCGTTGATTACAGTTTCTGAGCTGTTGCCCAAATTGACCAAGACATTGGCTGCCGTCACACGCACATCAGAATCATCATCCTGAAGTCCTGCTAGCAGGGCGTTGATTACAGTTTCTGAGTTGTTGCCCAATTTGCCCAAGGCATTGGCTGCTATCACACGCGCAACAGAATCATCATCCATTAGCCCTGCTATGAGGGCGTTGATTACGGTTTCTGAGCTGTTGCCCAATTGGCCCAAGACTTCCGCTACCCTCAAACGCACAAGAGAATGATCATTCATTAGCCTTGCCAGGAGGGCGTTGATTACAGTTTCTGAGTTGTTGCCCAATTTGCCCAAGGCATTGGCTGCCCTCCAACGCACAAAAGAGTGATCATCTTTTACTAGTGCTATGAGGACGTTGACTACCGTTTCTGAGCTGTTGCCCAATTGACCCAAGGCTTCCGCTGCCCTCAAACGCACATCAGAATCATCATCCTGAAGTCCTGCTAGCAGGGCGTTTATTACAGTTTCTGAGCTATTGCCCAATTTGCCCAAGGCATCGGCTGCCCTCCTACGCACAACAAAATCATCATGCTTTAGTCGTGTCAACAATATTGTAATTACCTGATATTTTTCCCCTAACTCGTGTCGATAGTTCAGCAATCGTATGTCATCAATTCGATGGAATTCTTCCTTCAACAATTCCAATACCTGTGCCTCAAAATCCGTTTCATACAAACTACAAATTATCTGAAAAACCTGCTCGCGAATCTTCTCACCAACCCGCTCCTCACTACTCACCTCCAACTCAACCAACCGCTCCAAAATATCTTGAACTAACTCACTATCAGTACTTCGTAAATTTTTCGGGTCTTCTCCCAAACAATTACCAGCAAACAACAAATCCCGATGTAACCAGTGCTCATAGTTACTCTTATTATTCAAAAGTGCATTAATCGCCTTTGCCGCATTTTTCGGTTTTTGTTGTGCTATCAGCAATAATAACACTTCGCGCCAGTGGGAGTCATGTAAATGCTCCCGAATATGATTCAAAACAATATCGAAATTATACTCATTCTCCGCTTGATAGTTAATCTCCTGAGCACACAAATATTCCTGAAAGGTCTTATGGACAAAACCATAACAATCTTGCCCCTGTTCATTCAACAAACCCGTGCGCTTCCGAATCAACTCCACAAACCGTTTCGCCTCTTGCTTGGCTTTATACAAATCCACCTGCTTCAAGGTTTTAATCTGCTCAGCCAATTGGTTAATCAAATCATCTTGATCAATAAGCGTGCCACTATCCTTATCTTCAGC
>NZ_JAAHGN010001289.1:0-1842 GCF_010672485.1 Moorena sp. SIO2C4
TCAGCTATCAGCTATCAGCTATCAGCTATCAGCTATCAGCTATCAGCTATCAGCTATCAGCTATCAGCTATCAGCTATCAGCTATCAGCTATCAGCTATCAGCTATCAGCTATCAGCTATCAGCTATCAGCGTCAAAGCCTGTGCCACGCTACTTGAGGTGCTTTTGAATAAAACAGGTAACCATTCGAATAATGCTGAGTTACGTCTGCTGACGGCTGACGGCTGACGGCTGACGGCACCTCAAGTAGCGCATATGCTTACCTGAACTTGAACTTGAAGCTTGAGCAAAGCATAAAGTAATGGGTAATAGGAAATTGGCTTACAATTCCCCATTACCCATTAGCTTGTCCTAAATTAACAACTAACTATCCTGTAGCCGTTTACTAACCTTCTTTTTGCCTTGTTGATAATAAAACCCAGGCTTTGAGATGGCTAAAATGCTACAATTTAACTGTGACTGTCTTGACCTCGGTGTATTGCTGCAAGCCATACTCCCCAAGTTCACGACCAATCCCAGACTGCTTGAAACCACCGAAGGGAGCAGCGGCATCAAACACATCGTAGCAATTCACCCAGACAGTACCAGCACGGACATTGTTTGCGATCGCATGAGCTTTAGTAATATCCTTCGTCCACACGGCTGCTGCTAAGCCATACATAGTATCATTTGCCCGCTTAATCACTTCATCGATATCCTTGAACTTAATAATGCTCATCACTGGTCCAAAGATTTCTTCTTGGGCAATCTTCATCTGATCTTGGACATCAACAAACACTGTCGGTTCGATGAAGTAACCGCGATCGCCAACTCGACCACCACCACACAACATCTGAGCTCCTTCCTGCTGACCAGACTCAATATAGCCCATCACCTTATTGAACTGTTCGAGATCTACCTGGGGACCCTGTTCTGTGTTAGCATCAAACGGGTCACCAACTGTGCGATTTTGCGCCCGTTTCACGCACTTGTCTACAAACTCGTCATAGCACTTCTCTTCCACAAACAGTCGCGAACCAGCACAACAGCACTGTCCTTGGTTAAAGAACAGGGCAAAGTGAGCGCCCTCAATGCTTTTATCCATGTCAGCGTCAGCAAAGACAATGTTAGGACTCTTACCACCAAGTTCTAGAGTGACCCGCTTGAGGTTACTCTTAGCTGCAGCTTCCATAATTAGATGCCCTACCTCAGTCGAGCCGGTAAAGGCAACTTTATCGATACCCATATGATGTGAAATCGCAGCCCCAGCAGTTGGTCCATAGCCTGAGAGAAGATTCACCACACCAGGAGGGAAACCTGCTTCGAGAATCAGTTCACCGATCCGCAAGGCTGATAAAGGAGTCTGTTCCGCCGTTTTCATCACCACGGTGTTACCAGCTGCCAGTGCTGGGCCTAACTTCCAAGCTTGCATCAACAGTGGAAAGTTCCAAGGAATAATCTGACCAACCACTCCTACAGGTTCATGGCGCGTGTAGCAAAAGTAAGGTCCGTTGATGGGAATTGTTTTGCCTTGAATCTTATCTGCCCAGCCAGCATAGTACCGATAGCAAGCAATGACTAGAGACACATCTGCATTAAAGGAATCACGATAGGGCTTTCCATTGTCTAGGGTTTCCAGCCGTGCTATTTCTTCCTTGTTTGCTTCGATTAAGTCAGCTAGCTTGTAGAGTAACTCCCCCCGCTGGGTGGCAGACATTTTCGGCCAGTCTCCACTGGTAAGGCTGTCCTAGCCGCCACTACTGCTTTATCAACGTCTGGGGCATCAGCCTCAGCCACATCACAGATCACCTCTCCTGTTGCAGGGTTAATCGTCTCGAATCGTTTCCCAGAGGCGCTGTCTACC
>NZ_JAAHGN010000129.1:0-11020 GCF_010672485.1 Moorena sp. SIO2C4
CAAGGTGAAAGCCTTTGCTGTTGGTGGTGCTGACTATCACCAAGCCATTCCAGGTTGAGGAAGTTTTAGCCCGTGTGGAGAATCAATTGACTCTGCACAAGCTACAAACACAACTGATTGAGCAAAATCAACTGCTGCAACAGGAAATTCGCGATCGCATTTCCGCCCAAACTGCTTTAGAAGCCCTCAATCAAGAACTTGAAACCAGAATCCAAGCTCGCACAGTGGAACTAAGAGATTACTTAGAACAGCTACGCAACTTGGAATCGCAATTGCGTCAATCACTGGAGCGTGAAAAAGAAGTCAGTGACCTTAAATCTCGGATTATTTTTACCATATCCCATGAGTACCGTACACCTTTAATGACAATTCTATCCTCTGTGGAACTCCTAGAACAGTACCGTCATAAATTGACTGATTCTCAGCAAGTTAAACATTTTTGGCGGATCCAAGGTGCGGTCAAACATATGACTACCCTAGTCAATGATTTATTATTCATTAATCAAGCAGAATTCGATAAGTTAGAATTTCAACCAGTTGCTTTGAATTTAGTAACATTTTTTCAGGAGTTATTCTGCCCAATTCAATCAAGCCTTGGGGCTAAACATCGGCTACTATTTAGTAGTAAAAGAGACTGGGAGCCAATATTAGGAGACCCCAAAATTATTAGACAAATTCTGAATAACATCATCTCCAATGCCATTAAATATTCTCCCGATGGTGGGACTATTTTAGTACAGCTAAACGGAGATGAAGAGAAAGTAATCTTACAGATAATTGATCAAGGTATTGGCATCCCTAAAGAAGACCAACCAAAATTGTTTGAGTCTTTTAGTCGTGCCAGTAATGTGGGTATAATCCCAGGAACAGGACTAGGGTTATCAATTGTCAAAAGTTGTGTAGACTCACACGGTGGTAAGATTCACGTGGAAAGTGAAGTGGGTGTTGGAACAACCTTTACCATCACCTTGCCCAAGAATTTACCAGAAGAAGACGAATAAGCCGGTCACCTAATTACGCAGCAATTGGTATACAATAATAAATTGTGCCATTATTATAATCCGTCAATGCCTAAACTAAAAAGCCGCAAATCAGCTGCCAAGCGTTTTAGAGCTACTGGCAGTGGTAAAATAAGACGCCGCAAAGCGTTTAAAAATCACTTACTAGAACACAAGACCTCAGAACGGAAGGGGCGCTTGTCTAAACTGACCTTGGTAGACGAACGGGATGCGGATAATGTTCGCCTGATGTTGCCTTATATGTAAATCTTAACAGAAGACCTAAACTGCTAACACTACTAAACTAACATACTAGCTAGAATCAACCATGACACGGGTAAAACGCGGTAATGTCGCTCGTAAGCGGCGCAAAAAAATTCTCAAACTTGCTAAGGGGTTCAGAGGTTCCCACTCGAAACTCTTCCGCATTGCTAACCAACAAGTGATGAAAGCACTGCGCAATGCCTATCGTGATCGCCGCAAGCGCAAGCGGGATTTTCGACGTCTGTGGATTACTCGCATTAACGCAGCAGCACGTCAAAATGGCATTAGCTACAGCCAGCTGATGGGTCAAATGAAAAAAGCCAATATCCAAATTAACCGCAAGATGTTGGCACAGCTGGCAGTTCTGGATCCAGATAGCTTTAACAAAGTGGTGGAGTTAGCGGCTAAAGCTGAGTAAGCATATGCGCTACGCGCACGCTACGCGCGTCTGCGGTCAGCCGTCAGCTTTTGGCCATTCGCGTAGCGTAGCCATAGGCCAAGGCTAATGGCTGATAGCTGAATGCTTAGCAACCTGAGAAACTCTGGTTTTGGGTAAATGGGTAATCCGTAAGGGTAAGGCTTGTTGAGGGTAAAAACCATCTTTGGTTCTTTTGATTATTATAGATTATAAGAATTATCCCATCCAAATTGAATTGGGAGTTAATTGCTATTTAATTGGTATTGTTTTTTCAGGCAAGTCCCTTAAGCAAGACCGATTACCTTACCTTTTTGCGAATTTCGATTCCCCGACCGATGCTTAAGCACAAGTTCTTCAACTTTGGTATGGTCTTCGGATTGACGGCGATGTCTTTTTTGACACCGTTACGGGTTGGGAGTGCTCAACTTGAGGAAATAGAGCAGCGGGGTCAGTTGATTGTTGCTGTCAAAGATAATCTGCGCCCTTTGGGATATAGGGATGCGGATGGCAAGTTACAAGGATTGGAAATTGACTTAGCACGACGTCTAGCAGAAGAACTGTTAGGTAATTCTGATGCGGTGGTGTTGCAGCAGGTGGGAAATCTTGACCGACTGAAGGTGGTTTTGGACGGTGAAGTTGACCTGACAATTGCTAGAGTCACAGCCACAGCACCTCGCCGCCGATTAGTGGATTTTAGTATCCCCTACTACCTGGATGGCACGGGTTTGATTACTAAAGACCCCTTAATTACCAGATTGGGTGATCTCCATAGCAGAACCATCGCCATACTCAATCATTCTAGCACAATTGCTGTCGTGCAGTATGCTTTACCGGAATCTAGGGTGGTGGGAGTAGATTCCTACCAAGAAGCGCGTACGCTTTTAGAAAATGGTAGGGCTGATGCTTTTGCTGCCGATAAGAGCATTCTCAGTGGCTGGGTACAAGACTATCCTGAGTATCGGATGCTACCAGTGTGGCTCTCGGGTGAAGCCTTGTGTGTGGTGATGCCTAAGGGGTTACAATACACCAAGCTAAAGCAGCGCGTGAATCATGCGATCGCACGTTGGCAAGCAGATGGTTGGTTAGCTCAACGAGCTACTGCTTGGGGATTACCATTAAGAAGAAAAACTGTCAAACCTTATGAATGATACACTGCCAACTATTTATCTTTCCGTTTTGCTAGTCCTACTTGCTGGTGTTACTTTCGCGGTGCTGCGCCAAGTTATCAAAACTCGTAGAATTGAAACCACTCTCTCTCGGTTGGAGAAAAAGCTGCAAAAAGACCGGGGGACAGTTATAGAGTATTACGAGTTGGGCAGTATTTATGCGGACAAGAAGCTATTTGGTCAAGCTATCCTGCTATTTCAAAAAGCATTGAAAGGGACTGATGCTGACGAAGAAAACCTTGGTCCTGTCTATAATGCTTTGGGTTTCGCCTATTGTGCTAAAGAACAGTATGATCTGGCTATTCGCCAGTACAAAGAAGCCTTGAAGCAAGAGCCTGGATATGTCACAGCCCTCAACAATCTCGGTCATGTTTACGAGCGCAAGCAATTAACTGCTCAGGCGTTAGAAGCTTATGATGAGGCGCTCAAATATGACCCCAAGAATTCTACCGCTAAGCGTCGAGCAGAATCCCTCCGGAAACGCTTGGTTACACCAGCATAACTGAAGTATTAACGATCAACTATCAAGTAAGCTGTTCAGCTAGGGTGGGCAAAAGGTTGTCACAGATAACCTGAACTTAAGAATCTATCACTTTTGTCCACCTTTGAGCCAAATCGAAAACAGTAGCACCAGCACAAGACAATGCCAGACACACATATTCGCTTTGATTGGGCAATCAAAAAACTGCTGCGGAATAAAGCTAACTTTGGTGTTTTGGAAGGGTTTTTAAGCGAGTTGTTGCATTTCGATATTACCATCAAAACCCTTCTCGAAAGCGAAGCTAATCAAGAGACCCTCGATGATAAAAGCAACCGGGTTGATATTCTCGCTGAAACCACTGATGGCGAGCTCGTCCTGATTGAAGTACAAAACAACCCTCAACACGATTATTTTCACCGTATGCTCTACGGTGCGTCTAAGTTAGTCACCGAATACTTAGATAAAGGTCAAGAGTACGGTCAAATTAAAAAAGTCTACTCAATCAATATAGTCTACTTTAACCTGGGCATGGGAGATGACTATATTTATTCCTATCGGGGAGAGTTCGTTGGAGCTAATCTCGGAGATATCCTACAACCGACAAAAACTCAGGAGTTTAAATTTCATATCAATAAAGTCGCAGATATCTTCCCAGAATACTACCTGCTGAAAGTAAGGAATTTTAAGGATTTAGCGAAAAACCCCTTAGATGAATGGATTTATTTTCTGAAAAACAGCGACATCAAAGCGGAATTTTCGGCCAAAGGCATAGCCGAAGCTAAGGAGGCGCTACGAGTTAATAATTTATCAGAACAAGAACGAGCCGCTTACGAGCGTTATCTCAACAACAAGCGTGACGAAGCCAGTATGCTGAGTACCCAAGAGCTTGAGACTAAATGGCAAGTGGAACAAGCAGAAATCAGAGGTATTGAAAAAGGTATCCAACAAGGGAAACAAGAAGGTATTCAACAAGGAAAAAAAGAAGAAAAAATAGCGATCGCCCGTTCCTGCCGGGAACAAGGTTTAGATGTGGAAACTATTATGAACATCACCCAACTTTCTCGGCAAGAGATTGAATCAATTTAGAATGTAGAATGTAGAATTCAGAATTGATAATTCTACATTCTACATTCTACATTCTTCATTCACCATTCACCATTCACTCTTTCTTCCTTAAGATAACAAGACAATGCCAGACACACATATTCGCTTTGATTGGGCAATCAAAAAACTGCTGCGTAATCAAGCTAACTTTGGTGTTTTGGAAGGGTTTTTAAGCGAGTTGTTGCATTTCGATATTACCATCAAAACCCTTCTCGAAAGCGAAGCTAATCAAGAAACACTCGATGATAAAACCAACCGAGTTGATATTCTCGCTGAAACCACTGATGGTGAGCTGATCCTGATTGAAGTACAAAACAACCCTCAACACGATTATTTTCACCGTATGCTCTACGGTGCGTCTAAGTTAGTCACCGAATACTTAGACAAAGGTGAAGAGTACGGTCAAATTAAAAAAGTCTACTCAATTAATATAGTCTACTTTAACCTGGGAATGGGAGATGACTATATTTATTCCTATCGTGGAGAATTCGTTGGGGCTAATCTGGGGGATATCCTGCAACCGACAAAAACTCAGGAATTTAAATTTCACATCAATAAAGTAGCAGATATCTTCCCAGAATACTACCTGCTGAAAGTAAGGAATTTTAAGGACTTAGCGAAAAACCCCTTAGATGAATGGATTTATTTTCTGAAAAACAGCGACATCAAAGCCGAATTTTCGGCCAAAGGAATAGCCGAAGCCAAGGAGGCGCTACGAGTCACTAATTTATCAGAACAAGAACGAGCCGCTTATGAGCGTTATATCAACAACAAGCGTGACGAAGCTAGTATCCTGAGTACCCAAGAGTTTGAGACTAAATGGCAAGTGGAACAGGCAGAAATTCGAGGTATTGAAAAAGGGATAAAACAAGAAAAAATAGCGATCGCCCGTTCCTGCCGGGAACAAGGTTTAGATGTGGAGACTATTATGAAAATCACCCAACTTTCTCGAGAAGAGATTGAATCAATTGAGAATTGAGAATTGAGAATTGAGAATTATACATTCTCCGTTCTTCATTCTTCATTCTCCATTCTTCATTCTCCATTCTTCATTCTTCATTCTTCCAGCAAGCCATCACAAAACGCCTTCAGTTCCGGATTGACATAACTATTTCTGGAATTACTACGTAAGTAAGCACAACCCCTAGCTAAGAGTCCATCCAGGGTGTCCACCCGCCACAGCTTGATGGTATAACCGTCTATGGTAGCCAGTTGCGTCCCATCTGGGTGGAAAACCAGGCGAGTCCCCTCGAATTGGGCAATTTGCCGACCCGCTAAATCCCACAGGCGCACGGTACGGTCACGTCCAGCGCTAGCGAGCAATTGACCATCAGGGCTAAATTCCACCTGGTCAACTTTACTGTGATTGTCTGTAAATGCTTGGACTTGCCCAGTGTTGACATCCCACAATCTCACGATTCCGTTAACTCCAGCACTAGCTAGCAGCTGACTATCCCAGCTAAATTCCACCTGGTAAACTCTACCCTGATGCCCCTTCAATTCCTCGACTTGCCTAGTTTTGATATTCCAAACCCTCATGATTCCGTCAAGTCCAGCGCTAGCCAGCAGCTGACCATCCCAGCTCAATGCCATCTGCCAAACCCAACCCCGATGCGCCTTCAAGTCCTGGACTTGCCCAGTGTTGAGATCCCAAACCCTTACGATTCCGTCAAGTCCAGCGCTAGCCAGCAGCTGACCATCCCGGCTGAATTGCAACTGCTGAACTAAACCCCGATGCCCCTTCAATTTTTGGACTTGCCCAGTGTTGATATCCCACAATCTGACGATTCCGTCAACTGCAGCGCTAGCTAGCAACTGACCATCCCAGCTCAATGCCATCGGCCAAACCCAACCCCAATGCGCCTTCAATTCTTGTTGGACTTGCCCAGTGTTGATATCCCACAATCTGACGATTCCGTCACCTCCAGCGCTAGCCAGATGCTGACCATCCCGCCTAAATGCCACCTGCTTAACCCTACCCTGATGCTTCACAAGTCTAGGCTCCTGAATCTGGTCAAGAATCCGTTGTAAAGCAAGTATTGGACTAGCACCAGGATAGTCTTTCAAGGGAGTATTTTTCGTGACCATTGCTTTCAATGTTTTCCCGGTCTCCATAGCTGCTAGTAAGGCATCAAACGGGCTATCCTTAAATTTATCAAGATGTGTAACTCCTGCTCGTTCTAGTTTTTCTACTTCTTGCTTCCTTTGCTCTAAAATCCGCTTTTTTTTATCAACTTTATTCCGAATCGGACCTACTAAATAATCATGAACCAACTGATAGCAATCTTCCGTTCCTGGTTGAATTTGAAACACTAAACCAGAGCCTACTATAATCTCCAAAATCAGGCTGATATCCTCTGGAGGTAAAGTTAATACACTAGCTAATTCAGTCTCGGTTCTTAAGGGTCTCAGTTGCTTGTCATTGGTCAATAAAAACAACAATTTCCAGGTATTTTCTCGGTGTTTTGCTCCACAATCAGTAACCACAGCCTCCAGATAACGCTCTACTAGTTTTTCCTTATCGCTACCTTGCTTATACCTCTCCAAGGTGACAATTTCCTCGGTTTCTAATTGTGCTCCCACTACCTGCAACTCAATCGGACGCACTTCTCCCGTTTCTGCTGCTAAATCTTTGACCAATTGCTCAATTAACTCTGGTTCTAAGGAAAACTTAGCTTGCTCCGTTAACCGTTCAATCACTCTTTTGGCCTGGGATTGAGTAAAATTTCCTAAGTAATAGATAACATCCTTGCTGAGAATATCATTATTGACGACATCTAAACTAATTAGGCGGTCATTACACTCTAATAAATAATAGATATAATCTTCTCGCAAGGCCAGAATTACCTTCACGGCCTCAAGGGTTAGACAGTCCTTTAAGAATTGATAAAAAACTCGCCGTTGCTGTGGCTGAGGATACTGAAATAAAAATTCTTCAAACTGGTCGAAAATTAGAACCGTCAGTCGATTAGTGTCACCATTTTGTCGCAGCTGGTGGAGAATTTTACCCAGAATTTCTTTTCCATCTCCCCCCTGGTCTGTTCCAATTATCCTTTTAGCCAAGCTATGCTGCCACCGTTTATAAACTGTCAGCAACACTGGCTCCACATCCCGAGCGGCAATAATCTCTTGCTGTAATCTAGGAATTAAACCAGACTGAAGTAGAAAACTTTTACCGACACCGGAGGAGCCACAAATTACCGTTAGTTTGTGGTCTTTGCGAGCAATACGCTCAACTAAGTCATTAATCGCTTGCTCTCGACCAGAGGCAGCAATGGGATCAGCCACAATTCGCTGCTTTTCCTCTACCGTTGCCTGAGTATCCCTAATTCGTTGGTTGAGGGACAATCGACTAGGTCCGAGAAATGCCCGAAACCGGAACTGATACTCGATGGATTGCTGGTATGCCTTAACTGAGAAGGCTCTTTGATACTCCCCTTGGTCAAAGTAGAGCTGTCGCAATTCTGCCAGAATTTTAATATATAGATAAGGATTAAAGTTAGGTAGGGTTTGCTCTTTGGCAAGCTCAAGATGGGCAATCGCGTCCTCGGGTAGACTGAGATGCTTGTAGGCTCTGCCTAAGGATAAGCGATACCAACCTTGATGAAGTCCCCACGCCCAGTCCAACTGCTCCCGAGTCAGGTCACCAGGGAGTTGAACAGAATTCTTGGCCTTGGTAAGGATGTCCAGTGCTTTAGTTGCCAAGTCCTTGACCCAATGCCATTGGGAGCGAGCGATGGCGACTTCTGCGGCTAGAATGCCGTAATCATGGGCAAGCCAGACCGGGTTGGGATATTGTTGATGGAGGGTTAAGGCTTTTTTACCTAACTGCTCCAACTCATCCCATCGCCCTAGTCTTTGTAGAATTTCTCCCAAGGTATTGATAAACTTAGCCACTAAGTCGGGACGCTGGGCTTGCTCAAAGCAGTCATGCGATCGCACAAAATATTCCCTAGCCCGTAGGCAATGTTGCTTATGCTGATTCCGGTTTTGATCGGCATAGGTACGGTACAATTGCCCCATATGGAAAAGAACACATCCGTATCGGATTAGATATTCGCGGTCGGCAGAGCGGGAAGAGGGGTAAGCTCGCAGAAGACGTTCCCACAGGTCTATACTTCGTTGATAATGCTCTTGGGACTGCTTGAGATCATCGGGAATTCCTCGACCTAAAATAAATTCCACACTAGCTTCTAAGTCTAGCGCTAATTCTACCTGCCGATGTTGCAAGTCTTGCCAAGCTTGGCGTAAGTCAGCCAGCTGCTGGTTACTGAGATTATGTTTATGGTTAAGAACCTCAGCAGCTCCAGCGGCTAAGACTTGAGCAAACCCAAGATCAGTAACCTGTTGGATAAATTCGATTACGTCAGCGGTAGAGATTTGAAAGTCCAGGGGTGAACCGGTTCCCCAACTGGCCAAATCCCTGGCGGAGTGCAGGAATTGGGAATAGACTCGATCATCTACCCAAAATAAAACCGGGACATGGAACTGTTTCCGAAACTCTTCCCGGACTCGATTGGCTAATCTGAGCAGTTGCTCAAGGTTTCTGACCACCTCAAAGCCATAAACCATAATCCCTTGGGGCGGTTGTTGTGCCAGTTGGGATTGAATGTGGCTGTATATAGTCCTGTAGAGCTGAGTGACCTCCGGAGTTAGCCCAATCGGGAGAATCTCTACGGAACAAACCTCGGCCAGCTGTTGAATCAACTGGTCTCGCCACTGGGTATAATTACAATGGGCAAAGATTAAGGAAAATTCCTTTTCACCGGCTCCCATTTCCATTGCCCAAGCCAGCTGCTTCAATAGCTGTTGATGATCATCCTGTGGCTGACGATTAGTCATTGAGTTATGGCAATGGGTGTAATGGTGTTTCCAAATTCAACGAAGCAATAATTGCTAATATCAATCTCAAAGCGCATTCTTGCTAACCCAATTCCCAATTCCCGATTCCCGATTCCCGATTCCCGATTCCCGATTCCCAATTCCCGATTCCCGATTCCCAATTCCCGATTCCCGATTCCCGATTCCCGATTCCCGATTCCCGATTCCCTGTTCCCTCAGCTATAACTTGCCCGTTTCTACCAGAATCGGATTGACTGTAAACCAAGACCCTTGAGCGTCATAGTATTCATACACAAATAGACTACGCACCAGCACCCGATAATGGTCGTCACCACTTACTTCTTGGCTCTGATGCACCTGACGCAATAATTCCCACTCCTTTTCATCAATCGCTAATCTGATTTTATTACAGCGACTACGAATAACCTGGTCTAACCCTGCTCGGGATAGCGGTAACTTGCCTTCCACCATAATCCAATCCCGAATCATTGCCAGTAACTCCCGCACATGACCACCACTGATAGAACAGAGTCTGTCCAGGGTTTCCGGTGCATCAAACACTTCCGGAATCTTCTGCAACCGTTGCGCTGATGCTAGCTTAGGAAAAGCTCTAGCCATTACCATGGCTCTGAGCCTTGCCATTCCTTCCTCACATTCCTTACCATTCCGTTGCGTCACTGGCACCATTGGCAACACCTTCGGCTCAACCCCGAAACGATTGGTAAGCCGGACGATATCATTACAAAATCGTAGCCCTAGGGGCATCGTATATATAACATGACAGTTGAGTTGGCGCAACTGTTCTCCCCGGTCTACAAATAAATATTCCGGTTGTGGTCTGCCCCAAGGCTTGGGCACAATTTCCACCCGGTCAAGGTTATCCACGATTACCACTAGTCCCCGTTTTCCCTGGTGTTGGAGTTGAGCGATCGCAGGCTCAATCAACTCGGTATTAATAACATCAATAATCGTTTTGGTACGAGGTTCGATATAATCCCGCAACCGATTACGCAAGGTAGGGCTATTTTTGGTTTTCGTGGTAATTTTGGCAATCCCTGCCGATAAGGAATACTCTCCCTGTTTTTCCTTGACCCCAAACTCACCAACCTTGGGAACCTTAACCTCAACCCCAGTTACATCGGAACCCAACAATGTGGTAATTTCCTGTAGGAAAGCTTTAAAGCCTTGTAGCGGTAACTTAACCTGGCTAGCTTCCAAACTTTCACTGACCTGGCGAGCAATAACTAATAAAATATCCCCCACATCCACATCATTCATTTCCAAGTCTTGATCCGACTCGAAGTAAACCACATGAAAGTTTTCTGCTAGCAACTCAGCCTTGAGTCGAGATAATTCCGTAGACTTCCCACAACCAATATGTCCGGTAAATAATTGACAGGTGGGCTGGTCTTCGGAGAATAGAGTAATTTGCGCTTTCAGTTGCTGAATCAGTGCTCCCCCCCGGACAGAAGAAAAATCGATATAGAGCTTCTGGTCTTCTGGCTGGGTTAGATCAAGGGTTTTGCTGGGGTTAGTGGCTTTGTAAAACTCGGTGAAATTTAGAGTCATCAGGTGTGGGGTGTGGGGTGTGGGGTGTCAGCTCATCAAGGGTTCAAGACTGATTAGAGTCGATGCCTGGTATTACCCAGGGCACCTCTCCTTCAAATCCGGACGTGAAAGTTTCCCCTCATCCGGCTCCTGGATATCCTAGTCTTTCGACTTGCCCCCGTGGATGTTTTGGTGACAA
>NZ_JAAHGN010001290.1:0-1840 GCF_010672485.1 Moorena sp. SIO2C4
AATTCCTGATCCTGTAAACTTCCCTAGAAAGCTATACAAGGGTGAATCTGTTACAGTTTAATCTGGCTAAAATTTTTCACCAACAACGATAGCGTTAGGGAAACAGCGTTTCAGTGCTACCTCTGCGCTCCTCCACAGGTTGGGCTTGAGTAGTAGCTGGTTTCTCCTCCACAGGTTGGGCTTGAGTAGTAGCTGGTTTCTCCTCCACAGGTTGGGCTTGAGTAGTAGCTGGTTTCTCCTCCACAGGTTGGGCTTCAGTATTAGTTGGCTCTTGCTTTGACGTAGGCTTTTGATTATCTGGCTCAGATCGGATAATGACTGGAACTGGAAGTGGCTCCTGCTGAGCATAGACAGTTGCGGTAAATCCAGTCAGTATTGTGGCAAGTCCTAGACTAGAGATAGTTAAATAAGTTGGTTTCATGGTATTCCTTACAAAGCCTGATGATTTCCAGAATTGTTACCGTGTGCAGTTGTCTAAAATCGCTCTATTAACTTGACTTAACTATCTATCACACATCTGGTGAGTGTCCAACCGGTAACAGAAAATACATAGGGGCAAGTACGATTAGTTAAAGATGAGACAATTAAGCAGCTGAGTTGACGTTTAATAGAGATGCTCAAAGAGATGCTCAAGAAAATTGCACCACTACTGCTGCTAGTGTTGAGTCTGGCTATACATGGCTGCACAACTGGTGCCAGTGGTCTACAAAGCTATGTAGACAGCCTTAACGGTTATCAGTTTTTGTATCCCAACGGTTGGGTCCCGATCAAGGTGACTGATGGACCCGATGTAGTGTTCCACGATATTATAGAAACCACCGAAAATGTTAGTGTGGTGATTAGCCCAGTGCCGGAAGGCAAGAGCCTTGCTGATTTAGGTACACCCTCAGAAGTGGGGTATCAGCTGCAAAAAAATGCCATTGCTCCTCCCGATTCTGGTCGCACAGCCGAGTTGGTTAATGCTGAAGCTCGTGAGGTAGCAGAAAAGACGTATTACCTTTTAGAATACAACGTCCAACTTCCCAACCAAGAACGGCACAACCTCGCCAGTGTGGTGGTCAACCGTGGCAAGCTCTACACCTTCAATGCTTCCACCACCGAACGACGCTGGGGTAAGACCAAAAATTTATTGGAGGCAGTGGTTAAGTCCTTTTCAGTGAACTATTAAACAGTTGTTCGCGTAGGGTGGCCTAAAGGCCAAGGTAGCAGGTTTGAAGGGTTGAAGGTTACAGGTTGTTTGGTTGTTTGGTTGTTTAGTTGTTCGCCAAAGGCGTGCTAATCAGGTACAGTCTTTTTTGACGCTGATTTCCTTAAAACCCTCTTGCCTATTGCCTTAAAAAAATAAGCAATGTCGCTCAAACGTTTCTGAAAATTGCTATATGGATGTGCCGACTTTTGTATTAGCTTCAGCTTCTAATGCTCGCAGACGATTGTTGCAAACTGCTGGTATTGAACCGGTGGTCTGCCAAAGCAATTTTGACGAATCTCAAGTGCAGCATCCAGAACCAGCAACGTTAGTGCAGATTCTAGCTGAACAAAAAGCAAAAACTGTTGCTGATCAATTTAGCGACGCTCTGGTATTAGGCTGTGATTCCCTATTGAGTATCGAAGGTAAGATTTATGGGAAACCCCCTAACCCCTCTGAAGCAATCGCTCGTTGGCAACAGATGCGAGGGACGACTGGGGAACTCTATACAGGTCATGCTTTAATTGACTTATCTCGGAACAAAACCATAGTGCGCTGTGGTGTAACGCGAGTTTATTTTGCCAATGTAAGCGATCGCGCTATAGAAGCCTATGTTGCTACTGGTGAACCCCTTAAATGTGCTGGTGCCTTTGC
>NZ_JAAHGN010001291.1:0-1835 GCF_010672485.1 Moorena sp. SIO2C4
AAATTCCAGAAGCCCAATTGGTCAAATTTTCAACCAGCTTCTATTGGTTCTGTACTCAGGGGGGATTATTAGCTGTTTGTAGGCTCAAATGCTACGGTTGAAGTGCTGTGTTCCAACTGGACAACCTGGAAACCTGAACCGGGAAGAACTTCCACCGTTAATGAAGGCTGTCCTGCCACCAGAGATAATAGAATAATTCACTCAGAGGATGATACCGCTCCTACTAGGGCAGCAAATAATCAAAACATTCCTTATCTATTAAGTCCGAGGAACACATCCTTACTCGACAACCGACCCACCCTACGCTGGCATCAGGTTGAAGGTGCAGAAAGTTACTCTGTTAGGATTCGTGGACAAGGATTAGATCTAGACTGGAAAACCCACAGTAGGGAGACAGAAATTCTTTATTCAGGGGAACAACCTCTACCACCTGGTTATTATTGGTTAATTGTTGAGACTGACAACGGTCAACGTTCTATAGAGGAAGGGGTATTTGGTTTTCGGGTACTTGATGAAAAGAAAGCTACCACCCTATTAAAAGAAGTAGAGAAACTCCAGCAAAAACAGTTAAGTGAAGAAGCAAAAACCTTAGCCATAGCCCATTTTTACCTCAGCGAAGACTTGAAATATGATGCGATTGATATCCTCGAACAAAGCATCAAAGATGGTAATAATTTGGTAGCCACCTATCAACTGCTAGGGAATACCTACACACAAGTGGGGTTAACTCGACTGGCAAAGGAGCGTTACCTCAAAGGTTTAGAACTGGCTCAAACAGCATCAGATTTAAACAGTCAAGCGGAAATACAAAAGAGTTTAGTGATTATCACCCTAATTCTTGATAGTAAAGAAGAAGCGTTACAGTGGTTAGAGCAAGCCCAGGTCAGTTATCGGGCTTTAGGGGATGAATCAGAAGTGCGTGAATTAGAACAGAATAAAAGTGAAATTTTAGAGGCGGCTCTGGATTTGAGGTAGGGGGTATCGGTATGGTTTCAACTAAATCAAAACGGCCAAAAATTTGGGCAACAGCTCTAGTTAGTCTGATCTCAGTAGGGGTAATTATGCCTTTGCCCACAGTGGGACAAACTACGACGAAACAAGATAGTAGCAACCAACAACTTATCAATCAAATCCCTTACAGGTTAAAATCCTCGGGATTTATCCCTTTGGCTTTTAATTGCTCTAGCAATGCCTTCATGCGAATTCGTTCAAGCTCTAAAGCTTGCTGTGCTTGCTCTGCTCGTTTTGATGCCTGTTGTTTTTCGAGCCTTTCAAGCTCTAAAGCTTCCTGTGTTTGTTCTAAAGCTTCTTCGGCTTGCTCTGCCCGTTGACGTTGTTGTTCTCTCTGCTCACTAATTTCCAAATAGCTAGCAAAAGGCTCACCATTGGGATAATAGAGCACCAATTGAGATGCTACTAACTCAAAGGTAATTCCTAAACGGGGACTAACCCAACCAAGCATCTGAGGGATTGGTTCTAGTTTTTCGGCTGAACGCAACCAGCCTTTTAGTTTGGCTCTATTTGGATCATAGAGATAGTACTCTTCTACTCCATGGGTCCGGTAAAACTTGAGTTTATCGTCTTCTAATTCTTTGATGGTGTTGGTTAATGATGCAATTTCAAAGGTGACTTGGGGATTAAGGTTATCTTCAACCCAGGTTTTATAAGAACGCCGATGCCCTTTGGGTCTACCGATAACTACCATCACATCCGGGGCTTGATTGATTTTGGGTTGTCCTTGTATTGGATACCACAACAAATCCCCAGCAACGAATACATTGGGGTCATCTTTGAAGTGGACTTCCAGGCCATACTTAATGGTGGTAATTAGTTCA
>NZ_JAAHGN010001292.1:0-1831 GCF_010672485.1 Moorena sp. SIO2C4
AAATCGAGTTAGGTATCGGTCGGTTTGCTCAAACATGGTGAAGTCTGTAATTGTTAAAGCAATCACCGGCTTCAGTTTAGAATATCCTTCTCCATATTTTAATTGAGTGCTATAGGTTTTGGCGAGATTATAGATTACTCGTTTATCAAAAGCTGGAACATTTAACACTTGCATTTCAATAATTACTGTCGAGCCGTCATTTAGAATCGCCTTGACATCCAGGTAGGTATCCTTTAACTCCGTAGTATAGCCAGCATTGTATGGGTCAATAATCTCTAAGTTATTTATCCTAGATTCTCCTTGATAGATTAAAGCATCTAGAAAGCTGATCAGAACTTCTTTACTCTCAGAAGAACCAAAGATTTTCTTAAAAGCAAAATCGGTTTTGGGGCTGATAAATCTCATGGTTAATTATTGATGGATGATGGGGAGCGGTTTTTGAAGCATAAAATCTGGATTAGAGCAGTATTTTTTCGCTAAATTCGCCACTACCACTATTATGTTTATGATTATTATATCTTATAATAGTACAAATATACTTAATAATATATAACGGGGTATATAGCAATAAAAAACCGTCAGCATATGCTTACTACAAAGCTGACCGCTGATCGCTGACCGCTGACCGCTGTATGCTTACCCTAAGGAATTTTAGCTAAGGCTTCCCGAACGACTTCAGAACCAACACCAACCAAGCAGGAATTTTCAGTTAGATGACGTTTCCAGGCTCTACTACCTGGTTGCCCTGCAAATAATTGCAGCATATGTCTGGTAATTTTATTCAGCTTAATACCTTTGCCTACCCAGTGATCAATATAGGAAAACATGGCTTCGACCACCTGATGGCGAGTTGGGGGTATAACTGTATCGCTATAGATATCACAATCAGCTTTGGCAAACAGATAGGGATTGTCGTAAGCTGCACGCCCAATCATTACCCCATCGACATACTTCCGTTGTTCTCGCACTTGTTCAAGACTAGTGAATCCACCATTAATTTCCACGAATAAGTCAGGTAACTCCTGCTTGAGACGATGGACGTCACTGTAACGTAAGGGTGGGACGTTGCGATTCTCTTTTGGACTCAAACCCTGTAGCCAAGCCTTGCGAGCATGTACAGTAAAATGCTGACAACCGGCCTCTGAGACAATGCGCACAAAGTTAGCCATGTCTTCATAGCGGTCAAGGTCATCAATACCGATACGGTGCTTGACAGTAACGGGTATGTTCACTACTTTAACCATATCCTCTACACAGCGTGCGACCTGGTCAGGCTGCGCCATCAAACAAGCTCCAAAATTGCCATTTTGCACCCGACTACTGGGACAACCAACGTTGAGATTAATCTGGTCATAGTCCATAGCTTCAGCAATTCGGGCACATTCAGCTAAGTCACTGGGAGTGTCACCACCAACTTGTAAGACTAGGGGTTTCTCCTGTGGGGAAAACCCTAGCAAGCGTTCGCGATCGCCATGAAGAATTGCTGCACTGGTGACCATTTCGGTGTAGAGTAAGGTCCGTCCTGTAATCTGGCGCATGAAATAGCGATAGTGGCGGTCAGTGCGATCCATCATTGGCGCAATACTTAAGGGATAACCGCTACTAATAATTTTGGATTCCGTTGGAAGTGATTCGGGTGAAATAGCTCTACTCAGGGGAGTCATGGGTCGAGGCAGTTATAGCGCTACACGCAAGTCAGAAGTTAGTGCGGCTTGTTCCTACTAGGAGCCTCTAGAAAATAGAGGGGTATGAGTAGGGGACTTCGCGAGGAATAAAAACCTCAAAAGTCTAACTGTCTAACGGATGCGGGTGAAAACCCCGCCCTTCAGGA
>NZ_JAAHGN010001293.1:0-1829 GCF_010672485.1 Moorena sp. SIO2C4
TGCACTTCAAAGTTATAGCCGTGCTTCATCGAAACACTTCTGGGGTCATCTACCGGATAAGTGGTGGGAGTAACGGTGCTTTCTTCACAACTAATCCATGAACCCCAAGGGGTTGGTCCACCACTACAGTTTCGTTCAGTACCAGCGAGGGAAGTGTACTGTTTGACCAGTTGACCATTGGCTCCCACTACTAGTGTTGTTGTGCCTCCGAGACACATGGGGTCATACTTGATATACTCTACTGCTACCAATCCATGTTTATCCAGTTGATGGGGGCTAAGTTCATGATTGCGCACTAGGGCAGTATTACCTCCCGGTGCAGGAAAAGCCGCCATGCCATCGGGTCTACCAGGCACCAAATTGCTATCAGTCATGGTGTCACCTGTGCGGGATAACACTTTATAACTAAATCCGGCTGGCAGGTCTAATAATTGATTAGGGTCTGGCTTAAGTGAGCCGAAGCCTTTAGCTCGAAATGATTTACCAAGGGCCTTCTTGGCAAAAACCTCTTTCAACGGGGATGCTAGAATTACACTGGCGGTGCTAGCACTGGCTAAGGCAAAGAAGTGACGTCTTGATAAAGTCATTGGTGAATAACGGATAGGTGTTTGATCACTCAGAGCCATCAGCTCTATGCCCATCAGGATAAATCGTCGAACTATCCAAGTAGGCATCACAAAGATCGACGTTCTCGGCTCGAAATAAGTTGCAACCCCTCAACTGAGCCTTAGTAAGGATAGCTCTTTTCAGGTTAGCATTACTCAAATTGGCATGGCTGAGATTGGCATGGCTCAGGTCAGTGTCCCTCAAATCTGCTGCTTGGAGATTAGCACCAGCTAGATTTGCGCCCTGTAAATTGGCACGACGTAGATTTGCTCTGAACAGATTGGCATTCTGAAGATCCGCCCCAGAGAGATTGGTCTGGTAGAGCTGGGCATCACTTAACTGAACTGCTTGAAGTTGAGCTTGCTGCAACTTGGCTTGACTTAGATTAGAGTAGGGCAGGTAAGTCTTTTTAAGATTGCTGCTAGTCAGGTCAATTGCTTGTATA
This sequence comes from Moorena sp. SIO2C4, assembly GCF_010672485.1. Classification (NCBI taxonomy): domain Bacteria; kingdom Bacillati; phylum Cyanobacteriota; class Cyanophyceae; order Coleofasciculales; family Coleofasciculaceae; genus Moorena; species Moorena sp. SIO2C4. The sequence goes on from NZ_JAAHGN010001293.1 coordinate 1,052, forward strand.
TCTGCTTCAAACAGGTCAGCTTCACTGATATCTACTCCACTAAAGTCTCGTCTACCCCTAGCGTATTGTTCAAGTAACTCGGCTCCACCAATCTTTTTCATTGCGCTATAAATAGGTCAGCTTTTGCCGCCCAATACCAATTTATAAAATAATGTCAATGCGTATTTATGCTTATTTATTTTATAAAGGTATAACTTTGTAGCGCATTACACACTTAATTATAATTCTTTTTTAATATTTGTGAACATTTGCTACGTAAAAATAAAAATACTTGACAAAATAATTTTATTTTAATAAAATTATTTAAGAAAATTTTTTCGAAATTTTTCTTAGGTAGGGAGCAGGGACTTCGGACTTCGGAGCAGGGAACAGGGAATAGGGAACAGGGCAAAAATCCTGTGTACGTGATTAGGCTAAAAACCGCTATATCAATAAGGGAGCAGGGAACAGCGGATCACCGGAACAGGGAACAGGACAAAAATCCTGTCAAGATATAAAGCAAAGCTTCATGTTCTGTTGCAACTAAGATGTCAAAACTGCCAGTATCCATCGCTCAGCACTACCACGAGCGCACCAAATATGCTCCAGAAACCATATCAGCCAAAAATAAGGGCTTAGACTGGGAGAAGCAGCCGATACCGTTTAAAGACTACAAAGTTGGGACTAACTTTGACCTAAAACCATACTTCTCACAAGACCGGGAGCAGTTTACCTCTGAACCGAGTAAAAGTTGGTGGCGGCTATCCCAGTTACTACTGTGTAGTTATGGTTTGACAGA
>NZ_JAAHGN010001294.1:0-1829 GCF_010672485.1 Moorena sp. SIO2C4
ACCAAGAACTGTGGACAAAATGTACAGCATTCACATCTGAGCCAGCTCTGGTAATGGATCCGTTAACCTTTACTAAGTTCAGCTCACTACGGTGTTGATTTAACCAATTGCCACTCCGCCAGGAAAAGACCAGATGACGAATTAGTGCTGTTGGCCACCTTTTAACTGGAATGAAAATCCAGTTTACCTGATTACTCTGCTGGAGTTCTGGGGCGACATTACTGGCTAATAAGGTGACGTGATGACCGCGACGAATGGCTTCTTTGGCGACTTCATAGTTGACTCGACCTTGGCCATCATTTTTCATGACTTTGTGGGTAACGATACAGAGTTTCATAAGTAGCTATCCTGTTAAAATTATCGAAAACTCTGACTAGTGCATCCTTCGCAGAAGTCTTTAACTACCTCATCTAGCCATCCTAATTTAAACCTTAGAGAAATCAGAATAACTATAGCTATAGTATTCCCTATTATCCCGATCTTCTTCAATATATTTGTCCAGCATATCGATAACTTTGGCATCTACTTTATCATCGAATTTGCGGGCAAAATGCTTACCAGAAGTAATCATTGACTCAAAATTTTGGACACCCATGATAGCTGGATAGGGAGGAGTCCAAGATATATAACGTTTGTTATCATTGAATAGTTTTAGCATCGATTGATTGAGTAGGATGCTCTGGATAAAAGACTCATCTGGTACGAGTGTGTTTCGATAGTGTTCTACAAATGCTGGGTTACGCTGAACAAATTGATGGATATATTCAATACAGCGATAGGAAAGTGTGTGCCACTGAGAACCCGCGTAGCACTTAAACTCTGGGGTGAAAGGTGTTGAAACGCAACGGATTCCTATTCTGGCACCAAACTTACCAGCCCTGATCCGGACTAGGGGCTGCCAATTGACTATACGATATAGTTTATACACTATAGCCTTTAGACTAGCTGGCAGCTTATAGAAGTGAGAAAAATAGCGCTCTATACCCAAATCCTTGCCCCATAGCCAAGCCGTTTCTGGTGGTTCTTCTGCCGGAAAAAATTCTATAAATCCGTCATATTTGGTGTTATCCAAGAACTGCTCAATTTGGCTGATTGGCTGAATGGGATAGTCTTGACCAGAGAGGAATATCAACCAGTCAAATGTCACAGAATTATCTATTAACCAGTTGATGCAGCGAAGTTCCATTTCCACCATAGAAAAATCTCCCCACACAACTGGAACATAGTCTTTAAGGATGTGAACATTGTTGATATGCTCAAAAGACGTTGGGGAAAGGCTAGACTTAGATTGATCATGGTGAATTAAGACCTGGGACTCAGGGTTACCAGTCTTAAGTGTCTTTACTAGTCTGATAACTTGGTCTGGATTATTATGAGAAGCAATTAGGTAAATTATTTTAGTCATGATTGACTCTTAGGTTTAAATATTAGCGAATTTTATTCGACTTTTATCTATTAGGTATTACCCAATAACTCTACCTATGGGGTGTGTTATTAACGCCGCCACTTAAGTGCTATCTATTAATTAAGTTCTATTGCTGAAGGATAGGACTCTAACATTTCTTCTACAGCTAGTTCAAGTTCTGAGCGTTCTTTTATAAACCGGGCGAAGGGAATTTGTGAAGTCCATGCCTCGTAAAATGCTTCATTCTTGTAATAAGAGTTAGGAAGAAAGATATGAGGAATCTCTAAAAGAGTACTAAGGATATGACCATGCAAACGATTAGTAATAATTAAACGATGCCTTTTGAATTGATAGATGCCGCTATGCATCAGTCCCCAAGATGCTAGATTAATTTGGGAGTTATGGGTTATTTTAAAGTGCGGCG
>NZ_JAAHGN010001295.1:0-1824 GCF_010672485.1 Moorena sp. SIO2C4
TGCCAGACGAACTAAAAGAGCAATCCTATGTTGGGATACATCCAAGCAATAACCGAAACGATGGTGACGGTGACAGTCTATATTTCCGAGTGACCAGTAACGGGTCTGTCCGTTTTGGTGACTTTCCCGATGACTTGGAAACACCAGGGAACATCATTGAACCAAATACTTGGTATCACATTGTAGCTACTTATGACCAAGACTCCAACACCAACACCATTTTTGTGGATGGTCGGGAAGTGATCAGTAACAACCAAGGTGCTTTTGAAAGTCAAAACCCCCGTGTCTTGATCGGGAATTGGACGAGGGGTAACGGAGGATTCAACCAACCCTTCAATGGTGTGATTGATGAAGTCGCAGTCTATGACGAAGCCTTATCCCGTGAAAGCATTACTAGTCACTTCTTACTGGGCCAACTAAATCTTGGTGTATCTCCGGAATCCTTACCTGATCGTGCAGCAGATGCTGGCACCATTACAGTCAATGCTACTGATCAGATTACTATATCTGGAGTTAGTCCCACTAATAGTGACCTTGCTAGTGGTTTAGTGTCTAGCAGCTCAGGCAATTTCAGTGGTGTAGCTGGTGAAATCAGCATCGAGACTGATTCCTTGAAAGTGGCGGATAGAGGAGAAATAAACGTAAGCAGTCAGACAGCTCAAGCTGGTACGATCACCATCAATACTAATTCCCTCAAGGTTGAGGATGGAGGGATAATCACCGTAAGCAGTCAGACAGGTCAAGCCGGTGATATCACCATCAATAGTGATTCCCTCAAGGTTGAAGATGAAGGGATAATCACCCTAACCAGTGAGACAGGTCAAGCCGGTGATATCACCATCAATAGTGATTCCCTCAAGGTTGAAGATGAAGGGATAATCACCGTAACCAGTAACAAAGGGGTAGCAGGCGATCTAAGAATTAATGCTAATTCCCTGTTGCTTAACAACGGAAAACTTTTCGCTGAAACTGCCAATAATAATAATCAAGTATCAGGAGGGAACATCACACTAAACGTATCAGACTTAATACAGCTCAAAAACGAAAGTCTGATCTCCGCACAGGCTTTAGAAGCTAACGGAGGTAACATCACGATTGATAATAATCCATTTCTGATTGCTTTTCCCCCAACTGGTGATAATGGTAGCGATATCATTGCTAATGCTCCAATGGGTCAAGGGGGTAATATCAGGATCAATGCCTTCAGCATTTTTGGTGATATTGAAGAGCGCAAAGCTATCCCAGGCAATGGCACCAATGATATAGATGCCTCTGGTCAGACAGACGGTGTGGTGACCATCAACACCATCGATGACTTCCTGGAGCGGGAGCCCAACAGCTTACCCACGGACCCAGCCCAGCCTCAATTTGACCAGCGTTGTCAACCGAGTAATAGCACTGGCAGTAGTCTGATCAATACTGGACGTGGCGGCATACCCCCTCGCCCAGGTCAAATCAGCAGCAATAGCAATTGGGAAGATATACGCCGTCCCACTCCCCGTGGACGGTATCGCTCCCGGACTGCATTGGTGAAGCCCCCCGTTCAGCCCCCCACTACCCCTAAGCCAAAACGAATTATAGAAGCTCAAGGCATCATGATTGATGCTGAGGGCAATATCTTTCTTACTGCATATCCAACTACCGTGACACCGGATGGATTTAGGCAGGTGTCTAGGTCTTGTTATCTGCGATAGGGAATCGGGAATCGGGATGCAGCGTGGAACAGGCATCTTGCCTGTTTCAAATGACAAAAATTTAGATATACCTCAGCCTTACTATGAAACGTCATACTCTATTCAAGAGATAATTTAATAGAAACCCTAG
>NZ_JAAHGN010001296.1:0-1823 GCF_010672485.1 Moorena sp. SIO2C4
TGGATACTTTTCCGATAGTCAGGAAGATATTGCTATCGAAGAAACCCCAAGCAGTACTGAAGATGACTTTGATTTAGGAGACTTTTCCGATAGTGAGTCGGAAAGTGAGGAAGATATTGGTTTTGAACAAACCCCAACTAGTCAAGAAGATGATTTTGATTTAGGAGACTTTTCCGATAGTGTTGACGAAGATATAGAGTTCGTAGAATCACCGACAGCAGCGGAAGAAGATTTGCTGGATTTGTCAGCAGTATCAACAGACAGTAGTAATGATTTTGATCTCGGTGAAATGTCTGATGATAGTGATGAAGATATGTTTCAACTGGACGATATTTCCTTTGATGAGGAATCAGAAAACGGTGATGATAATTCCCTAATGGATGATGTCTGGCAAGAAATGAATGAGCTTAAATAAGCTGAACTAATAGTCTATTGGTAAATGTTGACATGGGAGCATCGTAGTGAACAGGCCGATTTCAAAGCTTTTAACAACCTTGAGCGTTTAGAATTTATAGGATTCTAGGCTATCCATGACCTACAAAATTCAAAATTTGACACTCCCCGGCCTAAAAGGACGGGGATTCTTTGCTCAACGACCCGTCTTGCTCAACCAGACCGGAGTCAGGAAGAGTAGAGGACAGATCTCCCAAAGCGTATCGGCTTTCGCCGACGCTACGCGAACAGATCATGGATCCGAGTTCCGGTGTGCCCCACCGTACTGAAGGCTCTCTTAAGAATGTTGATGGCTGCATTGTGGTCTCTGTCTAATTGACAACCACATTTGCAGGTATGAGTTCGAGTTGACAAATATTTTTTGACAACTTCACCACACTGGGAACAATTCTGGCTGGTTAAAGCCGGATTAACTGCAACAGTTATCCGACCAAACTTAGTACCAAAATGTTCCAACCATTTTCTGAATTGATACCAACCTGCATCATTAATAGACTTGGCGAGACAGTGATTTTTAACCAAATTCCTAACTCTTAGATCTTCGTAGGCGACAAGGTCGTTAGACCTGATTACGCAACGTGCCGGAGACGAAACCTTAGAAGAGTGCAGCCTTACAACAAAACCTGCCACCTTTGATGCATAGCCTACCAACTATAAAGGCTGCACTCTTCTTGCGGTAACTTCTAACCAGTCTTTTGGCATGTTCTTCACGTTGTCTACTTATTCTAAGATGCTGCCTACCTAGTCTATCAATGGCTTTCTTTCGGTTAGCAGAGCCTTTATTTTTACGAGAAACTCGGCGTTGATAAAATTTCAACCGTTTCTCGCCCTTACGATAAAATCTTGGATTTGGTTCTGTGTTTCCCTTTGAATCAGTGTAGAATTCTTTTAAACCCACATCAAGTCCCACATTGGTATGGGACAGATCTAGAGATTCTTTAATCTCAACTTTTACACAAAATTGAACATAATAGCCATCTGCGCGACGAACCAATCTAACTCGTTTAATCAAATTTTGGTCGTAACGCCATAACTCCCAGGTTCCCTTAAGCTTTAGTTTCCCGATACCTTTTTTGTCTAAGAATTTTATATACTTGGTATCAGCTGAAAGTTTCCAGCCTGATGTTTTATACTCAACTGACCGAGAAAACTTTTTAAACTTGGGATAACCCTTTTTGCCAGGGACTTGTTTTTTACACTTATCGTAAAACCTAGAAATTGAACTATAAGCTCTTTCCACCGAAGCTTGACAGGCATGAGAGTTTAAGTCTGTGACAAAAGGATATTCAGATCTCAGCCACGTGTTATAGCGATACAGGTCTTTTTGTCCTATCCCTTTATTGTCCATCCAGTAACGGATGCACTTATTA
>NZ_JAAHGN010001297.1:0-1822 GCF_010672485.1 Moorena sp. SIO2C4
TGAAATATAATCTTGTTTTTTTTAAGGGAAAAGGGAATAGTTGCGTAGGGTGCGTTAGGGGCGGACTTGCCCTAATTGTTTGCTTCTTAGCCAGCCTTAGTATAGTCCGCTCCGTAACGCACCATAAGGTCAAACAGCCAAAGTAAAATTAATAAAAAAAATGTTAGCGTTCGCGTAGCGTGACCTTCGGTCAATCCCGTAGCGTCTCTTTCAGATTATTGCTTTTATTTTTGAGTAATTTTATCGACATCAACGGAAACATTAAATCGGCAAATTAATGAATTATAATAATTTTTATTCCCTGTGCCCAGATCCGCTGTTCCCTACTTTACTACTTTCCTACCGGTGTATCTTATTTTTGTTGTTTGAGATTGTTGCTGTTTGAGCCTGTCCGCCTTAACCAACCAATATTCAGAGACTTAAGCAGTGATTAGACTTACTTGGTAAACAGTATCTATTAATATAATATTTTTTTACTCTTTGAATAGCTCGACCTCAGGGAATAAAATAGGATCTGATGGTCTTAAGAAGCCGTTGCCAGCTATAAGTAGTTATACTATGGCAATCCTAAATAGGTTGTGGTAATTTTTTTGCGAAACGTCCTCCTTGTTATACATGGGTTTCAAGTCGATCACTTGTCACAAATCATTTAAGGTTGCTATAGTGGGTTTGATAATTAATTTACTCAAAGATAGTAAGACTAAAACCATTAAAATAACAACAATTTGTTTGTTAGAATTATTTTTGTAGACCCTACTTGCCTTAAGCAACTACATCACCCTATTCGCTTATGGAACTAGCAATACTTTCAGCAGCAGAGATCGCTACTCTGGCTTTCAAGAAGTTTCTGGAATCTGGAGCTGGGGAGTTAGCCAAACATTTCACCACAGCCGCAATCACCAAGATGGACGAACTCCGTAAAATGATCTGGGAAAAGTTACGGAATAATTCTAAAGCTGAAAATGCTCTGACGGCAGTTGAACAAGGATCTTCGAGTGATTTAGAACGAGTGGCTGATTACTTGAAAGTTGTCATGAATGAACAACCAGAGTTTGCTAAAGAAATTCAGGTAATCGCTCAAGAAATTCATACTGGTAAGATACAGGACAACAGCAGCAATACTATGAATATTAATGACAACGGTAAAGGTCTACAAAACAATATTGACAAGATTGAGGGTGGTACTAATTATGTTGCTCAAGAGATGCACATTCATCAAGGGTCTGATTAGCTGAAGTCGTCCGACCGGGAACGGACAAAGTTAAATCCCCTCACTAACATTACTAATCGTGGCACTCTCCACTTTGTCGGGAGACAAGATCAACTTGAGCAGCTCCATCAGGAACTTCAACAGACTGATAAACTAGCAATTTGTGCCATTGCCGGAATGGGTGGTGTGGGCAAAAGCGAGTTAGCTCTACAATATGCTCTGAAAAATCAGCACAACTACCCTGGGGGTTTGTGCTGGTTATCGGTGCGCGGTGCAGATCTCGGAACTCAAATTGTCAGTTTTGGGCGTACGGAATTAGGATTAAACATTCCAGATGAACTAGAGTTCAATGACCAGGTAAGATATTGCTGGAGAAATTGGCCAGAAGGAACAGTATTGATCGTGCTGGATGATATTCCTTCTTTCGGCAACGACTATAAACAGAGAATTCAGCCCTACTTACCTCCAGCCCAATCCCGCTTTAAAGTACTGGTCACCAGCCGTCAGCGTCCAGGGGCTTCTTACCGACGAATTGACCTGGATGTACTATCCCCAGAAGCAGCATTGGAATTATTGCGTACCCTTGTTGGAACAGAGCGCATTGACAACGAA
>NZ_JAAHGN010001298.1:0-1822 GCF_010672485.1 Moorena sp. SIO2C4
TATTGGATGTAGGACCTGGAGAGTATTTACAGTGGTATGTAGTCCGCCTGTAGAAACTATACCGGCAACAGAACAGGAGCGCTGAGCGCCGATGTCTAGGCAAGAACTCGGCGCTCAGCGTGACGGGTTGGTATATGACCGACTGTTTGAAATCAGAATCCCCGTCTAGGTAACAGCGGGGAGCTTTAAAGGTAAGGTCTTTACACGCTGGTGCTTTCTTCGGGCATTGCCACTAGTGCTACATCCACCTGGTCTTCTTCAAGTTGGGTTAAATCTACTTTAATACCAGGTCCAAAGAATTTTTCCAGTTTTTCCTGCTTTTTGAGCCAAGTCTCAAAAGGAATTAGTGGGGAGTCAAATTCGAGAATTAAGGCATAAGCACCATCCACCGAAGTTTCTCGTAAACCCATCAACACAGGTCTTTCTTCATCAGTAGGAGATAAACCCAGGCTTTCCAAGGAACTATCTAGATGGGCTTCTTGACCATAACGATATCGCGTTACGTCTTTGCGAATTTGATTTTGGATTGGGGTGGCGGTTTCCTCTCGCAGCGTCAGGACTTCAGGAATTGTTGGTTGGCTTAATTCTACAGGCTTTAACTCCGCAGCTTTGAGGGCAAGACCTCCTAGTAGAATTGGAATTCCGTAAAAGAATCCCACTAGATTCACTGTAGCATTATCGGTGGCGTAGGCAACAAAGCCGATTACGGTCAGTAATCCACCAATGACTAGACCTAAAGTTCCTAGGGAAGTTCGGGGTAACATTATTTAGCTATGTAACAGAAATAACTCCAGTTTTATTATCCTAGAGCGCTGGTCAAGTCATAGAAGTTGACAAAATGACCGATATATGGGTTAAAGTAAAATTCCTCCACTCCTATCCCCCCTATTTCCCCTATACCCCATTGACAGATCATCAAATTGACCCAATACTTCATTCTGACTTAACCGATATTCCAGACTCTGGCTAAGTCAGAATGAAGTAATAAATGCACCCAGTCTTTCTCTGACATACTTTATTCCCCTTTTTATGGGAAAATTTGATCGTTATTATAAAATTGTTGTAGACAAGAGACAGCCAAAAATGGAATTGGAAAAAATTAAGGAGCGAATTACCTTAATCACCAGTAAACGGGAATCCTTGCTACGGCTTCTGGAGCAACCAGATTTGGGAACCCTCCGAATTGATGTTAATCAAGCCCTAGAAGAACTCGATGACCTAATCGATGAATTTAAGCGTACTTTCCCGGAATAAAAAGGCTAACTGATGCCTCAAACAATTGGCGTTGCTGATTAATGGAATAATTGAAGGTAATTAGGTAATAGGGAAATCAGCCCACTATAATAATTGCATAATTCCTTAGTTTAGCAGCGCGTTATTCTAGTTTTCGTTTCTCAGCTGATTTTAGCTAGTGGTTCTAGATGGTTAAGTTTACTGCTGCCCATTTTCCTAACTAAATTAATTAGATCTGAAGTGGCAACATCTTTCCTACAAAAGATATCAACGGGAGCAGTTTGGCTCATCACTTCAATTTGGGGGTCTTCTACTGAAGAGTAGGCAATGATTTTAGTGTCTGGCTCTAGGCTTTTGATCCGGGTGGCTGCACTTAGACCATCCATCATAGGCATTTGTAGATCAAGTACAATCACATCCGGGTGATGGCACTCTACCATATCAATGGCTTCTTTCCCGTTACTAGCAAGAGCAACTATCTCAATATTCTCCTGAGCCGAAAATGCTAAATGAAGGCTATATCGAGTTAATTCATGGTCGTCAACTACTAGAACTCGCAAGGCAGGATGCTCACAGGACAACATAGGAA
>NZ_JAAHGN010001299.1:0-1821 GCF_010672485.1 Moorena sp. SIO2C4
CCCGTGGCGAATTTAATTCGCCAAGGTCAAACGCACCATTACGGTCTTGGGGAGGCAGCGCGGTCTTGGGGGTTCCCCCCATGAGCGACTGCCGTGGTTTCCCCCACTCGCTATTGCATCAAGACAATGTCAAACATCTGAATGCGTAGTGCTATAACTCAGATTAAACTTTTGCTTACCTCTTTTATTCAAAAGCACCGATTGCGCTACGGGCACGCTGCGCGAACAGTAGCGTGCCTGTAGCGCATTAGCTGATACGCGACACGCTGATAGCTTTAGTCCAAAATCTAGAGTAATTGTAAGGTGCGTTATTAACGCACCCTACTACTAGGAAAAAGCGTCCGCAGTGTGCTTAGGCAACACTTAAGTTAACCTGTACTACCACATCGTTGTAGTCTTGGTCACCACCACCAAACAGATCCTCGAAACCAAAGGTGTTATCCCCTAGCAGGCGAACGTGGTCAACTCCATCTGGGTTAGCCCCCACGAAAGCAAAGAAGGCATTCAGGTCGGAATCCTCTTGATCTGCATTAGAAGGATTATCAGCTAGGAACTCCGCTACTGTACCATCCGAAATCAGGAATGGAGCCAGTAGTACCCCACCGGATACTCCAGCACTTAAGTCTACCTGATTGGATAGTGCAGCTTGTGCATAACCAGCATTACCAACATTGATACCGTTAACTGTGCCACTTTCATCATCAATCCGATACCAGCCAATGGTATTATTGAAAGAAGCTTCACTGTTGACCACAAGACTACCAGTAACTGTACCAGTCACATCGGTCAAATCCAGCAGTTCCCGTTGCCCTTGAATCTGGGTAGTGCCTGTTCCCACTGGCGGAGTCGAACCTGAACCGTCTGAGACAATCACAGTTGCATCATTGAAGTCTCCGTCATTGCCATCTTCAAAGCCCAAGGTTAACTGACCATTGCCATTGTCAGTTACCTGTACATGGTTCTGACCATCGCTATTAAATGAAGCACCACTGAAGAATACGTTGGAGGTAGGATCCTGTCCCCCTAGCACCCCATCTTTAGAGCCACCTTGGATTACGTAGAATACCAGGTTATCGTTGACGTCAAAACTGTCGATGGTGCGGGTGGCTTGAGCAGTACCTAAACCGTCAGGGAGAACAGAGAAAATTGTCTTAGCCTGAGATAGAGCAGCTTGTACATAACCACTCTGACCAGGGGCAATGCCATTGATTGTACCTTCGGCACTATCAACAGCAAATACTCCAATTTCACTGACCTCACCAGCCTCGCGACCTGTAAGAGTGAATTGGAGTTGGGATTGTCCAGCAGTGTCGCCGGTAATGGTGAAGGTATTATTGGCATTCTGAGTCAGAGTCGAGGATACCGGACCACTCTCTTCAATGGTGATGTTAACAGTGCCTGTGCTAGTACCGCCACTGCCATCGCTTACCTCAAAAGTCAAGCTATCAGTGCCAGTGAAGTCCGCATTTGGCGTATAGATAATAAAGTCATCTGTCGGATTATCCGGAGTGCCATTATCATTGACTGCTGCCGTACCGTTGGTTGGCTCCGTGACAATTGCAAAACTTAGCGGATCGCCATCAGGATCAGAGTAGTTAGCTAGAACATCAATGGTAACTTGAGTGTTTGGCTCAGTGGTAGCAGTATTGTTATTGTTTGTCGCTACTGGAGATTGATTATTAGTGACATTAACGTTAACGGTAGCTGTGACCGTAGCATTAGTGCCATCACTGACCTGGTAGGTGAAGCTATCAGCCCCAGTGAAGTCCGCATTTGGCGTATAGGTAATGGTGCCATCAACGTCATTGACTACTGCTGTGA
>NZ_JAAHGN010000013.1:0-11705 GCF_010672485.1 Moorena sp. SIO2C4
TCAGCGTACCATAGAAAGTCATGTGTCTAACATGCTAGGGAAAACTGTTCTCCATAACCGTACTGAATTAGCCCGTTGGGCAATTGAAAATAGTATGGCATAACGCTCCATACGCTCATTGGTAAAGCCTAGCAAGCCAACCTTGACCGTTCACTAATCACACAAGGACTAAGCTCGTGAGCCCAGAAACTATTGTTAACAATCCCACCCGACCGGCAGAGTCAGCTCCGGCTGGGGGTGCACCTTATGACCTAACTGAATTTGATGCTAGGGTCATGAAAACCTATGGACGCTTTCCTATTGCCTTAGAGCGGGGTGCCGGTTGCCATGTCTGGGATACTTCCGGGCGAGACTATCTTGACTTTGTGGCAGGGATTGCTACCTGTACCTTAGGTCATGCTCACCCAATTGTGGTAGAAACGGTAATTAAGCAAATCCAAAAGCTAAACCATGTTTCCAATCTCTACTACATTCCAGAGCAAGGGGCATTAGCGAAGTGGCTCATTGACCATTCTTGTGCAGAACGAGTATTTTTCTGTAACTCGGGAGCGGAGGCTAATGAAGCTGCTATCAAACTGGCACGGAAATATGGCCACACTGTGCTCGATATTGAACAGCCAGTGATTTTGACCGCTCAGGCCAGTTTCCATGGGCGAACCTTGGCAACAATCACAGCTACTGGCCAGCCTAAGTACCAGAAAAACTTTGACCCCTTGGTACCTGGGTTCGAGTACGTACCCTACAACGATATTCAGGCATTGGAAAATGCGATCGCAGATATTGATGAGGGAAATCGCCGGGTAGCAGCAGTGATGCTGGAACCATTACAGGGAGAAGGAGGTGTTCGGCCAGGAGACCTAGACTACTTCCAGCAAGTTAGAGAGATCTGTGATGAAACTGGCATCCTGCTGATTCTGGATGAAGTCCAGGTGGGTATGGGTCGCACTGGTAAATACTGGGGCTATCAGAATCTGGGAATAGAGCCAGATATCTTCACCAGTGCCAAGGGATTGGCTGGTGGCATTCCCATTGGAGCAATGATGTCTAAGAAATTCTGTGATATCTTCCAACCCGGAGAGCACGCTAGCACCTTTGGTGGTAATCCATTTGTCTGTGCAGTCGCCCTATCTGTAGGAAAAACCTTGGAACAGGAGAATATTTTGCAAAATGTTCAGGTGCGGGGTGAGCAGCTGCGCACCAGACTAACAGCGATCGCTCAGAAATATCCCGAAGTTATTGACGAAGTGCGAGGCTGGGGTCTAATTAATGGGCTTGTACTAAAATCAGATATCGATCTGACTTCCGTGGATGTAGTTAAAGCCGTTATGGAACGAAGTTTGTTGTTGGTACCAGCAGGACCAAAGGTAGTTCGCTTTGTTCCACCCCTAATTGTGTCAGCTCAGGAAGTTGACCAAGCGGCTCTTATTGTAGAGCAAGCCTTACAAGCTTTAGCTTAACCGTCAACGGTCAACCGTCAACTATCAACAATGTCGATAATCTTGACTTTAACTTGACCCTCACCTAACTGAATTTGTAGTTCTTCTCCAGGAGCCAAATGCCCTGTAGACGAAGCAATGGTTCCATCTGAGGTGCGCACTAGTGCATAGCCTCGTTGTAGGACTTTTTGAGGGTCAAGGGTATTGAGTTTTTCCTTGAGAAGTTGACAGTGCTGGATCCCTTGGCTCAGACGCTTTGATGTCACTTGCAACAATCGCTGATGCTGAAATGCAATCGCATTTTGTTCCTGGTGTAGTTGTTGGTCTAGAGCTAGGTGTCGCAATCGTGTTCGTAGATGGTGCAGTTGATGGCGAGATGCCTGTGTGATTTGAGTCACCGCTTGATAAAGGCTAGTCTGCCGCTGTTGATGTTCAGCATAAAGGGTGATCAGTTCTGGTACAGCTTGTTCCGCTGCTGCTGTCGGGGTGTGAGCACTGTAGTCAGCTACTAAGTCAGCTAAGGATTCATCCCGTTGATGACCAATACCAGTGATCACCGGTATTGAGCATTGAGCAATTGCTCGCACCACCCGTTCATCATTGAAACAAGCTAAATCCTCTGATGCTCCACCCCCCCGAGCTAATATCAGCAGTTTGGCTCTGCCATCCCGCTCGACTCGATCAATAGCGTTAACTATTGATGTGGTCGCAAGTTCTCCTTGAACCTGAGCTGGTGAAAGCAAGACTCGTAAACCAGGATACCGTTGCTGTAGTGTACGTTTAATATCTCCCCAAGCGGCAGCTTGGGGGGAGGTAACCACAGCAATAGTTTCAGGATGAATCGGCAAGGGGCGCTTTCGTAGTGGGTCAAATAATCCTTCTGCTTCAAATCGTTGACGTAATTGGCGTGAGCGCAAGGCTTGCAACCCCTCACCCGCCGGTAAGGCTTGCCAGACATTCAGCTGATACTGTCCCCGCTGAGGATAAACTCGAAGGCTGCCCAAAATAATCAATTGTTCTCCTATTACTGGTAGTTGCACCAGCTTGCTTAACTGGCTCCTCCAGGCTACACACCGTATAGTAGCCTTGGCATCTCCGTCTTGGAGGGTAAAAAACATCCCTTTTGGATGGTGGTTACTACTAGAGACTTCTCCAATCACCCAAACTCTATGGAGTTGGTCATCTTCCTCTAACAACTCTTGGATATAGTCGGTTAACCCAGCAACCGACACAATTGCTTCTGAGAATAGGGAATTGATTGTAGATGAGGCCATTGTATCGGTAATCGTTAATAAATTAATAATTTTTCACATCATGCTCTTGAATGTTTCCTAGTGACTGATCGCGTAGCGTGGCCAAAGGCCTTTCAAGGCTTTTGCTGATTATATATAATCAATTTTAGTTAAATCCTGAACAAAAGTATTTCCTAGTGGGTAGCCCATGCCAAGATTGATACCCATAGCAACAGGTGCGCGCCCGTTCGCGCCCCGCGTATCCTAAGGAAAAGGTAAAGCGGACCTATGAGAAAATCCCACTAGTTCCTTTAAGATCATTTCTTTACAAGCAAGTACTTTTGTACTATACTTTACTCAAGTAACTGATCCTCCTCAGCATTCCTACCCAGCTTAACCAAGCAGTGTTGCAGAGAGCTCAAGGAGCTTAAACAGTTAAAATGGATCAGTAACTATAGTCTGGCCTGATCCTTGCATTTAAGAGCCAGAAGGATTGAACAACACCAATCTTAACAAGGGATGGGATTTACCAAACCGTTGGCCTAATATAGAGTATCAGTCAGATCGGTGAAAACCCCTAATTTCAATAAAATTAAAATTTACAGCACAGCTGTTGTTGAGGTATTTTCCCTCCTCCTGTGGCAATAACTACCACAAAGCGTGTTAGTCCAATCCTACTTTTAAGGTTGCGTGTAGGCGGTCTTTAACTCCTTGAGCAACATCCCCTCTCAATTCCCCATGTTTCTTTAGGGGGAGAATTCAAACTACCTAATTAGTCCCGATACAGTAAACTTTTTGAGGCATCCATGGCTACCCCAATCACAAACAGTCCCGAAAAAGAAAAAGCTCTGAACCTGGTACTAAAACAAATTGAGCGTAATTTTGGTAAAGGTGCCATCATGCGCTTGGGTGATGCCACCCGCATGAAAGTGGAAACCATTCGGAGTGGGGCAATTACCCTAGATTTAGCCTTGGGGGGTGGTCTGCCAAAAGGTCGCATTATTGAAATTTATGGCCCAGAAAGCTCTGGTAAGACAACCCTAGCCTTGCATGCCGTTTCAGAAGTGCAAAAATCTGGGGGAGTTGCAGCGTTTGTTGATGCAGAACATGCTCTTGATCCCACCTACTCGGCAGCTTTGGGGGTTGATATCGCCAACCTTTTAGTATCTCAACCTGACACAGGGGAATCAGCCCTAGAAATTGTGGATCAACTGGTTCGTTCTGCCGCAGTGGATATTGTTGTTATTGACTCTGTAGCTGCTTTGGTACCCCGTGCAGAAATTGAGGGGGAAATGGGTGATAACCAAGTGGGTTTACAGGCGCGGTTGATGAGTAAAGCGCTCCGCAAGATTGCTGGTAACATTGGTAAGTCTGGGTGTACTGTTATTTTCCTCAATCAGCTACGACAAAAAATCGGCATCACCTATGGTAGCCCAGAGGTGACTACGGGTGGTAATGCACTTAAGTTCTATGCTTCAGTTCGCCTGGATATTCGTCGAATTCAAACCCTGAAAAAATCTAACGAGGGGGAATATGGGATTCGTGCCAAAGTCAAAGTTGCCAAAAATAAAGTTGCCCCTCCTTTCCGCATTGCAGAGTTTGACATTATTTTTGGCCAAGGGATTTCCCGCTTAGGGTGTCTGGTGGATTTAGCAGAACAAACCAAAGTCATTCTGCGCAAGGGAGCCTGGTATAGCCACAATGGGGACAATATTGCTCAAGGTCGGGATAATACAGTTAAGTATTTGGTTGAACATCCCGAGTTTGCTGAGAATATTGAGCAGCAAGTACGTCAACAACTGGACATGGGAGCAGTAGTTTCAGCTAACTCAGTGGCTCCTGTGGATAGCAAGGAAGCAGATAGCATTGAAGCAGGAGAAGAAGAGGCTTAATCTATCAGCATTCAGCTATCAGCATTCAGCTATCAGCATTCAGCTAATGCCCTACGCGCACGCTACGGGAACAGCTTTTGAATCAAACAGGTAAGGATTGGTTTAATCTGAGTGAAGTCACAGGCTGGAAGCCTGTGCCACAAAGCTGAGTGCTGACCCCTGACCCCTGACCCCTGACCCCTGACCCCTGACCCCTGACCCCTGATAGCTGAATGCTTACAATTTACTTTTCTTGAGTGTACTTTCTAATCAAAAAGCGGTCTGTTTCTGGTGGCTCTACAGACGAGTATCATGGTTTTCCTGCTATAACTTGCGTTCTGCCTTATTTTCCAAGCGAAATAGCCAAACCATCAACATAACTACACCAATTTGCAGAGCCAAGTTAGGCATGGCAGTAGCTACAGCTTTACCAGCAGCTAACTGGGCTAGAAAAACCATTGCACCGATAAAACCAGAGGCACCGAAGGCAATATAGATAAACTTTCTTAAGCCTCGGTAGGGATGTTGGGCTTCTGCTTTTAGCCTGGCATACTTCTCGGGATTGATTTTTTGCCCAGAGACTTTGGGATTGGGGTAAGGTTTTTTTGAGTTCGAGTTGGTCATGAATGTTTTACCCTAACTTACCTGACTGATTTGCTGTAGTAATATTTGCTATATTAATAAACTGGTGCCGATGTAGCTCAGTGGTAGAGCATTCGATTCGTAATCGAACGGTCGGCGGTTCAAATCCGCTCATCGGCTTTGGGTAAGCAATCAGCAATCAGCAATCAGCAATCAGTTATCATTTATAAACTATCAGTTATCAGCTATTAGTTATCAGCTATTAGTTATCAGCTTATGGGTTAGGTTCGAGCGATTAAAGTCACAGGGTCGAAGCCTGTGCCACAAAGCTGACGGCTGACGGCTGACCACTGACCGCTGAATGCTTACCCAGCTTTTATGCCAGTTTTAAGGATATTAAAGGTTAAATGGGAGCCACCTTTAGGTATGATCTTAAAAAAGTATGAAGTTAGTCGTGTCGCAAAATCAGATGGTTTTTGATCTAGATTCCCAATTCTAGAAGTTTCACCATCAGACCAATGTCTCATGTACTACTTCATCTTCCGTATTTCATATCTTCTTGGGAGAACTCAACATGGCAACACTCAAAATCATTGTTTATATAGTGGTTAGCTTCTTTATTGCCTTATTTGTGTTTGGCTTCTTGTCAAACGATCCATCTCGTAACCCTAAGCGGAAAGATTTCGAGTAAATAGCGTTCGCGAAGCGGTTCCAAAGGAACATCGCATTATCATGTCAGGTCTATCAAAGACCTCAACTAGAGATAGCCACGGCTCGTGAAGACGGGATTATCTAGACAAAACCACGCTCTTAGATGAGGGTGGTTTTGTATTTATGCTTAATTAGTTGTAATATGGGCTGTCTTTGTCGATAACCGATTTGGAACTACAATCTTGGGGATTGAGTCAAGGATTGTTGGTCTGAATAGTAAAACACCAGCCAATTAGTGAAAAATGCCCCAGCCAGTTCAGCCGCCGGTCGTACCCGCAATTATTCAAACCGTTAAACCTTCCCAGACCACTAGCCACCTCGATGAATTATCTCAAAGAATAACCGTTTCGGCACCGTACCAAACACAGCAAAACCAGGTACTGCTCAAACCCTACCCAACAGGAGAGCTCAAGATTGAGGCTTTCCCAATATTAGCCACAGACAAAAGCGCTGCTAGCTTAGGTCTACCAATTTCCCGAGCAGTTGGCCAGACCTTGCCAAGCATAACAAACAGCCAAGACAATTGGCAACTAGGGCAAGGAAAACAGTGGCAACAAACTTTTCTAAAACCAGGAATCAAGCAACCACTCCATCCTGATTTAACCTCCTTACTCAATAGTCCAACTCCAGAAGCACCATCAACTCTGGAACCGGAATTTTCGACTAGGGTTTCTCCTAGGTTTTCCTCGTCGGTTACTTCTGAGACAGGGGTTGCTGATTCTGGGTATAATGCGGCCCCCCTAGCCCCCCAAGTTTGGGGGGAACAAAACCTTCAAAGTACTCCAAAATTAGGCGTTGCTGATTCTGGGTATGATGCGGCCCCCCTAGCCCCCCAAGTTTGGGGGGAACAAAACCTTCAAAGTACTCCAAAATTAGGCGTTGCTGATTCTGGGTATGATGCGGCCCCCCTAGCCCCCCAAGTTTGGGGGGAACAAAATCTTCAAAGTACTCCAAAATTAGGCGTTGCTGATTCTGGGTATGATGCGGCCCCCCTAGCCCCCCAAGTTTGGGGGGAACAAAATCTTCAAAGTCCCCCAAACTTGGGGGATTTAGGGGGCTTTCCCAAAACCAGACGATCCCACATTAATACTTCAATTCACCAAAGCCAACCTAATAGCCAACCTGAAATTAAACCTGAAATTAAACCTGAGCTAAGACCTGAGCCTGGGAATCAAGAAAGATTCTTCGCTGTTAACTCTTACCCCAAACGATGTTCTACTCTCGAAACCTTACCCAGGCCAGATGACCCCTTGAGCATCAATCCAAATTGCCCTTTGCCAATTCCTAGGAGCAAGCGTATTATAGCTCAAGAGCGGGGGGGAGAGACTAGAGAATTTGAGTTAATCATCCCTGAGCAATCTAACCCACCTTCCCTAGAAGAGACTGCACCACAATCAGACCAAGACTTGTCTCAACGCCAATCTGGTTCCGAGTTAGATTCGGAGGTTACTGCTCCCACAAGTACCTTCGATACTAATGAGCCAGACATACTTGAATTGACTTCAGACCGTCAGGAGTATGACGATACTAGACAAGTGATTACAGCAGTGGGTAATGTTACCTTGCGGTTTCAAGATGCCTTACTAGAAGCTGACCGTTTGCAAGTAAACTTGCCTAATAAGATTGTGGTCGCGGATGGGAGTGTGGCTCTCACCCGTGGTAACCAGGTGCTAGAGGGAGAGCGCTTTGAGTATTATTTTGTTCAAGATACTGGAGTGGTGTTGAAGGCTAGGGGAGAATTTGTCAGAGCAAGTTCAGATTCTGGGCAAACCACCCCAACTCAACCGGTCAGCCGCAGAATTATTAATAGCCAGCCCTTAGCTGGAATTAGTAATCCCGGAGCCTTTGCCATTGAGTTTGGAACTAAAAGTAAGTATATAAGCAAATATATAGTTATATCTGCCTATCCTCCCATCATCTATACGTAAGCATTCAGCCGTCAGCCGTCAGCCGTCAGCCGTCAGCCGTCAGTGGTCAGCCGTCAGCCGTCAGCCGTGAGTTTATTTTATTCAAAAGCTGATTACTGAGAGCTGATAGCTGATAGCTATTAGCTGAGAGCTGATAGCTGATAGCTGACCGCTCAAAGTAGCTTTCTGATTACTTAACCAACCCACTAGGTTTGTTGCCAGTTCATACGGTTGCGAATCAATGTTTCTGTCATCTTCGCTAACTGGTCTAATTTAGCTTTCTTGTCCGTCGCGCTTTTCTCATAGTTCCGCTTCCGCATCAAAGCCGCACGGGCTAAGTCTTCTCTATTGTTTTTAAGAGCTTGAATTGCCACTTGCTGCCAGACATTGATTTCTTTAAGTTCCTGTTTATACTTAGGTTGAATCTCATCCCAAACCACCCTGAGATCAGATAATGCTTGGTTAAGTAACTGGGTTGTATCGTCTTGCTTTGCTCCCTGAAGTGCTTGTTTTATAGCTTCGTACAAACCCTCGATTTTCATATTACTAATTACCGGAATAAAATCCTTGACTTGCTGGCTCTCACTTTTGCCAGTCTTGCACCAATTAGCAAAGTGTTCACAGTTATTAAAAATTAGATTATATTGTCTTTCCCCTAATCGACTTTCTGCTCGACGAATCACAACATCTGGAATTAAACAAACTGAGTACTGCCTGACATAAATTTTTGTTTCACCTAGAGCAAAGGTAGCCAGAGAAGTACGCTCAATTGTTTCAGTATTTTTGCGGTAGTGGATAACACTACCATCTCCACAGTCAATACCATGATGTTGGTAAACCCCCTCAAGGTTAAGAAACTTTTGGAATACGTAAATTTGATCTCCTCGCGCCATTCTTTTCTATTGGTTTTATCCAGAGCTAATCAAATAAAATTAACCAAAACTATCAAAGCCCTCCATTGTCAAAGGAAACATCATCCTTTCTGGGAATTATCGGCATTTGTTCAGAATCGGAAACATCTACTGAATTCTTACCTTGTGGCTGCTGGCGGCTTATGCGAATTTGGTTTAGGCGCGGTCCAGAAGCAGACACAACGGTCAATTCTAGATTGTCATAATTTAAGGTTTCACCGGGTACAGGAATTTTCTGAAACTTGTCCAGCAAAAAACCTCCCAAAGTATGATAGTCATCAATTACTGGTAGGTTTAAATCCAAAAGTTCGTTGACTTCTTCCATATTCATCTGAGCTTGCACCAGGAAGGTATACTCGTCGAGAATTTGTACAGTCAAGTCCTCGCTTATGTCAGATTCAGGTCCATCACCAATAATTTCAGCAATTAAATCCTTGAGGGTGACTAATCCAGCCGTACCTCCAAACTCATCCACCACCATCACCATTGCCAAATGCGATCGCTGCATCATCGGCAGTAATTCACTCAATGGGGTAGTTTCTGGGACAAACTTAGCTGGACAAATCCAGGATTTAATCGGTGTCTGAAGTCCTAGCTTCCCTTTAGATAAAGGTTTAGCCATTTTTTTGAAGTCGATAATGCCACGAATGTCATCTAGGGATGCCCCAATCACAGGATAGCGAGAGTGACTAGTCTTAGCAACTTCCTCTAACAAAATATCGAAGGTTGCTGCATGGGAAATAGCCACAAGACTGGTGCGGGGAACCATTACCTCTGCGGCTGTTACCTCCCCAAACTCAAACACATTTTTCAGTAGTTTTCTCTCTTCTGCTTCCAGTCCGATAGACTCCCGTTCAGTGGTAATAATCAGCTGCAACTCTTCCGGTGTTACACGGCTATACCAACCTTGACCAGAATATTGAACACCCACCAGCCTCAGGAGCCAGCGGGTAGATTGGTTCAAAATCTGGATAAAAGGATTAAAAAACCTGGCAATTACCAGACTGGGTGGTCCAAGAAACCGTGCTAGTTGTTCTGAGTAAAGTAAAGCCAGGGATTTGGGGCAAAGTTCCCCCAAAACAATTTGTAGATACGCAATCAGGAAAAATGCCACCAGGATTGCTAGGGAATGGGTAATAACTGGAGTTAGAGCTGGCGTTATTGGTAGCTTGGCTATCCCAGCTGCTACCAAGGTTGCCATGGTAGTCTCCCCAATCCATCCCAGAGCAAGGCTCGAGAGGGTAATCCCTAACTGAGTTGTAGATAGTAATCGGTCAATGCTCTGTTGCAAAGCCTGAACGGTCTTTGCTTGCACGTCACCCGCATCTACTAATTGGCTAATCCGCGATCGCCGCACGGCCACCATGGAAAACTCAGCCGTAACAAAAAAAGCATTGATCGCTATCAGTAGTAGCACTGATAACAATCCCAGCAAAACCTCTCCCTCAGAGAGGCTAATAGAAGCATCCACTGTTAGAAAAACCATTAGGTTGGCAACCATAGAAAAGGTGAAAGGTAAAAGCAAATAATTTTCATTTTTTGCTGGTTACGGTTGCCTTCTGATGTATCTTCCTAGACCTAGGGCAGCTTGGTATCGATTTATCGCTTACCATCAAAAACTTATCAGTTGTATTATGGGGTTTTCAGTTGTATGACTAGCATTTCCTTGAGCTAGTTCAAGAGTGCCAGTCAAGGGAATTTCTGATACTGGCTGGCGAAACTGGCTTAGTTGCTTGCTCTCAACATAGGCTTTTAGCATAGCGTCAACGTTTTATCCTTAACAACCATTCCCTCGACTTGCTTCGTTATCTAACTACAGGAATCTGAGACATTTTCAACTGTAGTTTTTGATCGGGATAATCGGTCAGTGTCAGGGAAAGCTTTTCGGAGTTCTCTAGTAAAGCTGTCGGTATGCTCACTGTTCCAGAAAATTCCTTGCCATTAGCCGGTAATTCTCCTGGTAAGCCTTCCGTAATTGCGCTTAAGGCACGACCGCGATCATCGGTAACATTCAAAAAGCTGTACAGAAACCTGACTGGATTAGAACTCTGATTCTTCAAGCTGACATCCAACATTAAAGAACCCTCCTGCACACTGGCAGAATTTACCGCTAGGGTGACTCCCTTATCCTGACTTTTAACCGGCAAATTTAGCTTAGGGTTTTTCCGAGTGAAGGATGCCTCTTTAGTCAATACACCAGACGATGACTCCTTCTGAGCTGGCTTAGACCAACTAATTTGCTTAGTTTTCTGGCTGTTTTTCTTAGCCGGAGGATTTTTACCCTTATTGTGTATGTGGGCGTGAACGTTAACCAAGATATCCTTCTCGCTCACAATCAAGACCCCTTCTTTCCCAGAAGAAGACCCCTTATTCCCTGTCAACTTTTTCTTAGGGTTAGTATCCGGTTGAGTAACTCCTTTGAGGGCTTCGTGACCGATAGAGAATCCCCAAAAGGCACTCACGACACCTGCACCTAACATCATTGTCAGTAGAACTATGGTTAGCGCTACAGTTGTGTTGAATTTCATAGCGTGATTAACGTTATTCCGAATTACCGCTGGTTCCGTGCTGTATTATAGTCCTGCTATACAGCTAGATTATCTTATGTTCTGTGAATTATCGGATAAATCGGGAATTTCTAGTTAGTGGTGTTGCAATAACCCGATTCAGGCTACCATAATAGAAAAGGATAACCCAGGGTTGGCCGAGCGGTTGAGGCAGCAAACTCATAATTTGCCCTAGGCAGGTTCAACTCCTGCACCCTGGATTTAACACTTGCGGTCAGCTACTACTATCACCCCATACTGATCTGCCCCATACTCATCTGCGCAGCTGTAGTATGGGCTGCGGTGCCAAGAAAAATTCTTGGTTTTCCACTTGGATTGGTATATCACTCGATTGCTCTAGCAACCGTAGGGAAGTATTGTAGGGGTTTGGTAAATCCAGAGTACGAATAACAGGGCCACTCTCTACCTGCTGCTTTAGTAAATCCCGATAAAGATTACTCACACGCTGAGCATCGCGCTCAAGTGCCAGTTCTGGAAACGCAGGTGGA
>NZ_JAAHGN010000130.1:0-11013 GCF_010672485.1 Moorena sp. SIO2C4
TCTTGGTAATCACTAGGACAGTGCGATCGCCTTTCCGTTCCAATAAGGCATTGGTGGCTACTGTGGTTCCCATCTTGATCGCTTCAATGGCATCACTTGGTATCGGCCTATCAACAGGAATCTCTAAAATCTCTCGAATTCCCTGTACTCCAGCATCTTGGTACCGTTCAGGATTTTCCGAAAGCAGCTTATGAATTATCAACTGGCCATCCGGGCGTTTTGCCACAATATCCGTAAAGGTACCACCTCGATCAATCCAGAATTGCCAGCGTCCAGTGGAAGTAGTAGTCATATTTGCCCGATTTTTAATAAAACATTAAACAGATGGGGAAGATGGCGGAGAATTTCCCAATAGTTTCCTGTCTCCATCAGCAACGTCCCAGCAAACTATATTTTCCCTTAAGACAGAGTAACTTAGGATTCCAGAGCCACCAAGCCGAGGTATCACCCGATCGGGGAGTGGTCATTCAATGGGAGCCAGGAATTATTTCTGAGATTGAGCAAACATAGCCCAAGTTGACTCTAATTTAGACTAAAATTAGTTATCCTATGGCAATCCCAAACCTTTACTATTAGTGGTCATGTCTGTTTGATTTTGGTAAAATATAGATAATAATATTGGTATAATTATCTACAATATATGCATCGCTATTTACTGTTCAAAACAATTTTTTGTTGATATTTGTTTTTAACGCGCTAACGCCATCAAAATTAATTATGCAACTAGAAGAATATTTTAACTTTCTGGCTCCCGATGACATTCGTATTAAAGGTCATCGAATTGGGATTGAAACGGTGTTGTACGAGTATTTATTTAAAGAGCGTACTGCTGAAGAAATTGCCAAAATTTACTCAACTCTCACCTTAGAAGAGGTCTATGCCACAATCCTATATTATCTACAGAACAAAGACACAGTCAGTAAATACATTGCTGACTGGCTAGATTGGGGACATCAACAGCGTAAAGCTCAAGCCTTGAATCCTCATCCGGCAGTGGCTCGACTCCGGAAAATCAAAGCAGAAAGACAAGCCCAGTTGAAAGCCAATTGAAAAGTTAATTATAATTGCACAATGTTCTTATGATCAGGAATATCAAGACCAAATTATGTAAGCATTCAGCGTTCAGCCTTCAGTGGTCAGTAGTAAGCGGTCAGCTTATTTTATTCAAAAGCACATCAAGTAGGGTTCATATAGCGCATCAACTGATGACTGATGACTGATAGCTGATAGCTGATAGCTGATAGCTGATAGCTGATAGCTGATAACTGATAGCTAACCAAATTATTCACTTGCCGATGACTTGAATTAATGAATTATTATAACTAGAAGTCTCAACAATACATTGCTGTTTGTTTGTATTATAATGCTCCTCATCGTAAGCATTCAGCCGTCAGCTATCAGCTATAAGCTTAAGCGGATCACAGGCTAGAAGCCTGTGCCACGGTACTTGAGGTGCTAGCAGGCGCTTTAACTGTACGGGGTCGGATCAGTAAAACGAGCAGGGATTTTCAACCAGCCGTTCCAGCACCTTAAACTTGTTTACTACCTCCCGTTGATTAGCTGACGGCTGACGGCTGATAGCTGAATGCTTACTCCTCAACAAGCCTAAGACTGAGAAGACTAGACTCGTGAAAGCAAAAGCCAAACCCAAGAAACTACTAGGTTTTTTATATACTTGCTTATTCCTTGGTTTAGGAATACTCCCCACAGTAGTCAAACCAAAGCCAGCCCTTAGTGCAGAATACATTTATTTTAACTATGGTCCATTAAAATTGTCCCTTTCCCGGGAATCTCTGGAAATTTTCGCCAATGAGGGCAGAATTACTAAAGAATTTGAGTTCTACGCCCAAATGCTGAACCCAGAAACCTTGGAACAGTTTCGGATGCTACTCCAAAAGCGGATTAAAATCAGTCCTGTGGCCATCTCCCGCTTAGGTAAATCCCCCATGGGAGAAGCCTTTCTAGAAGGTTTGGGAAAGATGATCAAAACCCACCCTGGTCGCAATGGTTTACATAGTCTTAGGGGGGCGCTGGTTTTGGCAGCAGCTGACTCCGAGGGTCTAACTATAATTAATATAGTGCGCCAGTTTCCCACCGAGGGGATGTTGATTGATACTGACTATATCTTCGATGTCCAAAAAGAGCTAGCTACCCTATTTCGATATCGAGATGCAGCGGTGAATGCGATCGCAAACCAAGCCACCCGAGAAGCGGCTGCTGAGAATACCATTGATGTCTCCCAGTTAACAGACTTACAACAACCAGGTTCTTATCAATACACAGAGCAAATCATCACCCTTTCCGGTCGCCGCCGTCAATCCCCTCTAGGGTTATCCGGAGAAACCAAGTTTGAGGTTGCTTTGTACTTACCCCAAGGCAATCGAAAACCAGCCCCCTTAGTAGTCATGTCCCATGGCTTTGCCTCAGATCGCAACCATTTCACCTATTTAGCAGAACACTTAGCATCCCATGGCATTGCGGTAGCGGTTCCTGAACACGTCGGGAGTAATGTTGAATACTCTCAAGCTATACTACAGGGACTAGCCAATGGAATCAATCCCGTAGAGTTTATTGAACGACCCTTAGATATTAGATATGTGCTCGATGAGCTGGAAGACCTCTCTAAATCTGACCCTAATTTTGCTAATCAGCTGAATCTGGAACAGGTAGGTGTGATTGGTCATTCCTTCGGGGGTTACACAGCTTTAGCCGTAGCAGGTGCAGAAATTAATGATTTAAGACTGCGCCAAGTGTGTCCTGATCAAGACCCAACCTTCAATCTATCTGTACTGCTCCAATGTCTTGCCAATCGCTTACCCCCGTTTAATTATGACTTGCAGGATCCACGGGTCAAAGCTGTAATCGCTGTTAATCCTATTACCAGCACAGCCCTTGGTCCAGCTAGCTTGGGTAAAATTAAAGTGCCAGTCATGATTATGGCAGGTAGCCACGACATCGTAGCACCAACTGTCCCAGAACAGATTCACCCCTTTATCTGGCTCAATACCCCAGAAAAATATCTGGCAATGATTGTTGATGGCAACCACTTCTCCACTAGTGGTGCATCGGGCGACGATTTTGCCCTGTTTCCTAAAGAATTACTTGGTTCCAATCCTCAGGTCGGACTTTCTTACCTAAAAGCCTTAAGCTTAGCTTTTGTTAATACTCATATTCGGGATTTATCAGACTATCGACCTTACCTTAGTGTCAACTATGCCCAAGTCCTCTCTGAGAATTCTCTAGAGCTACATTTAGTCAAATCTTTAACTCCAGAACAACTAGAGGAATCCTTTGGCAGTCAACCTCCCGAAACTATAATACCACAAATCGCAATTGAGCCAATACCGAAGCGTTCAGAAACAGTTTTAGAGCAAATTAAACGAACTGGCACCATAAAAGTTGGTATTAGAAAAGATGCTGCTCCCTTTGGCTACATTGATCCCAACGGAGAGTGGAAAGGGTATTGCTTTGAGCTACTCAATTCCTTAAAAGACAAAGTTGCCCAACAACTCAATAAACCCATAGAACTAAAAGTTGTTGCAATTCAATCAACCTTGGAAAATCGCTTTGCTATTGTCCGAGATGAAGCCGTACATTTGGAGTGTGGACCTAATACGATTAGGAGTGATATTGAAGCGATAAAATTCTCAACACCATTTTTTATTACTGGTACACACTTTTTAGTAGATTCTCAACAACCGAGAGTCTTCAATCGTTACCAAAGCCTTGACAGTTTAAAAATTGGAGTACTTCCCAGTAGCCTCACAGAAAAATTTATTGACCAAACCTATCCTAATGCTCATAAAATAGTTTTTCCTGGAGACATAGGTAGGTCTCAAGGAGTCACAGCATTAGTCAATAGCGATATTGATGCCTTTGCCAGCGATGGCATTTTATTAATTGGAGAAGTCACCAGACAAGGACTTTCCTCATCCCAGTACACCTTATCTCCAGATCAGCCACTGACCTGTGATTTCTATGGCATGATTCTCCCTAAGAGTGATCCGCAATGGCAACGTATTGTCAACTCCTTTATTGAAGGCGAAAAAGCTAAAGAAATATGGGGGGGATGGTTTACAAATTTGTTTCCCTATGTCTTATTAAATCTAGAGTATTGTATTGATAAGTAATATGTAAGTCAGTCTAGGAATTCATCATTCTTTTTTAGCGGTCACCATAAAAGAACGTCGCCTTCCAGGTACTGAACGGGGTGCGATTTGGACAGAGTAACGTCCATAATTTGCTCTTATTTCGACCGGTTGGATAACTGACGCATTCCACCCATGAGCAGCAAATAATTCTTCTGGTTGGTCTGTGCCAAAACGCCAATTTTTACTAATTAATCCTTTCTGAGTTTTGGAGCCTATTTGCCACGACTTTACACTTATTAAATCTGCAACCAAATAACTCCCTTTGACACTGACATCAGAAATTGTTTGCAGTAATGTATTTATCTCTTTTTTATCCAGATACATCAATAAACCTTCCATCAACCAAACTGTAGGTTCATTAGATTTATATCCATGATTTTTTAATAAATGCACCCACGGTTTTTGCAAATCTGTAGCGATGGACTGGCGATGACATTTAGATGGAATATCCTTAAGAATTGCTTCTTTCCGAGACATGATTTCTGGTAAATCAATCTCGTATATACATAGTTCAGGTGGTAAGGGTAGGCGATATGCCCTAGTATCGTACCCAACCCCTAAAATTACAATTTGACGTACCTCTGGTATTACAGATATCAGAAAATCATCAAAAAATTTAGTTCGGACTGCCACAAACTGGATGCGAAGGGTATTTGATTTCGGGTCTTTACCGTCTTGTTTTTCCCAAGAATCCATCAAAGACTGTATTTCCTTAGACCCAACTAACTGAGCAGCAAAAGGATCGTCAAAAAGTCGGTCTGCCCTTTTCGACTCAATAGCGCGTTTGGCCGCCATTACTACTGCGGTACGACAGACATGATTTTTGATTTCTGGGATTTTTTCGCCTTTTGCTGCCAGTTCGTTTTCCATAATTTACAATTTAGTGCTTGATCATGAAATTAAGGACAACCTTGCTGAGATACTGTACCATCGGGCATCGTGGCATTACACAAATTAGCCCCAGTCAAATTAGCCCCAGTCAAATTAGCCCCGGTTAAGTTAGCCTCTGTTAAATTAGCCTCTGTTAAATTAGCCCCACTTAGATTAGCATTTTGTAAGTCAGCATAACTTAATTTAGTTCTATACAGATAGGTATTACTTAAATCAGAGCTAGCCAAGCTCGCACCGGTTAAATCCCCTAAACTTAATGTGGCTCCTTTTAAATTAGCCTCATACAAGATTACCACAGGAGCAAAAACCTTATCTAATTTAGCATTTTCCAATGTAGCCGATGTTAAGTCAGCATCAAATAAACGAGCATCTACTAAATTAGCATTTGTCAGGATGGCTCGTTCTAAATTAGCGAGAGTTAAATCTGCTCCCTGGAGATTAGCATTGGTCAGATCTGAACTTACTTCTTCCGTGGCTCGTCGTTGGTAAGATTGAAGTTTAGGGTTCAGTAGAATACTATTGAGATAAGCCCCTGATAAATTAGCCCCTCTTAAATTAATACTTCTCCAATTACAGTTACTAAAATTACCAAAGCTCAAATCACGACCACTTAAATCATTGCCTAGATCGCAATTAGCAAAAGTGTTAGATTGGGCTTGAGCGGGCAACCCTATAAAACTGAGACATAAGATAGAATAAACTAGAGTTGAAGACACTAGAGTTATCGTTTTAAGCACCATAGTCATATTGAATAGTTAGGATTGAATCTTGAGAGCGTGAATTAATACCGAGTCAAATCTATAGCCATCCCTGTCGGAGTTGTGAGAGTAGTCAGTTGGAGCAACGGATGGTTAAGGAATGTAACCAATGGAAGTATGGAAAAACATAGAAGTCTCGCAAGATGGCTAAGAGGTTACCCAGAGTAACACGGATTTCTCTGAGGTTTGACTTCGGATTGATATAATAGTATATAGTATTTTACTGTCAGATGTGACAGTAGGATTGATCGGAACGTCGAACCAGGGAATAGGGCACAAATAGAGTTTTTTAGCTAAACTGTTGTACACTCGTCAACAGTAATTGACCATGAAGCCAACTCGCCAACTAATCCAAAACATTTTCAAATCGATAGTAGCCTCTGTCCTAATCCTGAGTCTCTTTGGATGTGCCGCCCTTCTAGACCAGTTAGGAATCGGGAATTACACTGTCAAACGGGTATCTGACGGGGATACCATTCTCGTCGCTGACAGGTTTGGCAAGGATGTCAAAGTTCGGTTTGCCTGTATCGACGCTCCAGAAATTGCCCATTCCAAAAAAGAGAAGCAAAGCCGCAAATTGGTAGACAAAAGTCAATTCAAATGGGGAAATAAAGCCAAGGAGCGACTTCAGGAACTAGTCAAGCAAAGCGATAATCAGGTGGTTTTGACCGTAACTGATACTGACCGCTATGGGCGCAGCGTCAGTGAAGTACGCTTAACCGATGGCACCTTTGTCCAGGAAGTGCTAGTAAAAGAAGGGCTAGCACAGGTATATCGCCCCTATCTGAAAGATTGCCCCAGTGCGGAAATGGTCGATAGTGCTGAAGCCAATGCCAAACGATATCGGCGAGGGTTGTGGCGAGACCCTAAGTTTGTTCCAGCTTGGGAATACCGTAGTTTAGCAAAAACTAAATCCTCCTCCTGAGTCGGAGAGTGTTTAGTCCTCTGAGTCTTTAGTCCTTAGAGAATGTTTGTTAAACTTTGCTTAAATCCTTGCCTAGGGTGGGTTAGGCGGCGATATCTGTCAAAGCTCACCTTTTAAGAGAGCTGTCCGCCGTAACCCACCAATATTCAAGACTATAGCTGTCTTAAGATTTACTTTATAAACCGTCTCTTAGTAGCTAGCCAATAGCCAGCCAAAAGTCTATTGGTAGTTACCACTAATGAATGAGTAATTTACTCATATAGGGTTTGTAAATCAGATGTAAACCTAAGAGGTATTTTTTTCTTATCCAATAAAACTCCGGAGCTCTTTCCCCTCTTGCCTTTTGCCTCTTGCATGCATGCCTTTTCCTGCAATTGGTGTGTTTACAACCCATATACAAACGCTATAAATGTTGCAAAATGTTAAGTAAGTGATCAAAACTAAGATTCAAAACTGATGGTACTCTTCGGATTTAAGAAAAAGCTGACCGTGCCTACTCCTGAGGAAGCCTTACCCGGACGCTCAGAACTCATGCCAGTACCCGAGCGTCACTACGTCAACGGCAATCCTCTCAAACCCCCTTATCCTGATGGATTGGAAATGGCGATGTTTGGCATGGGATGTTTTTGGGGAGCAGAACGCCGATTCTGGCAACAAGAGGGAGTGTTCACTACCGCAGTAGGTTACGC
The DNA here is from genome assembly GCF_010672485.1 of Moorena sp. SIO2C4. NCBI lineage: Bacteria > Bacillati > Cyanobacteriota > Cyanophyceae > Coleofasciculales > Coleofasciculaceae > Moorena > Moorena sp. SIO2C4. Next base: position 7,415 of record NZ_JAAHGN010000130.1, read on the forward strand.
TGCTGGCATTACCCCTAACCCTACTTATCAAGAGGTCTGTACAGCCATGACCGGTCACAATGAAGTGGTGCTGGTGGTATTTGATCCAAAGGTAATCAGTTACGAAGCACTATTGAAAGTCTTCTGGGAAAGCCACAATCCCACCCAAGGCATGCGCCAAGGCAATGATACTGGTACTCAGTACCGTTCAGGAATTTATACCTATTCCGAAGACCAAAAGAAGCTAGCGGAAGCCTCACAAAACGCTTATCAGCAAGCTCTGAAGGTCGCCGGTTATGGTAATATTACCACAGAGATTCTAGATGCTCCTGAGTTTTATTACGCAGAGGGCTATCACCAGCAGTACCTGGCTAAAAATCCTAATGGGTATTGTGGTTTAGGTGGGACGAATGTGAATTGCCCTGCAATTTCATAAGTCATCACTTCTGTGGTTAACACTCATCAGTAATTAGTCATTTGTAAGTACCAAGAGACTTTGGTGGATTACAAATGACTAATGACTAAATGCAGCAATTCAGTTGACTAGGAAAGGGTGGGTTTTGTAACGTTTGTAACAAGGTTGTTTGTCTTGGGCTGATACATAAGCTAAACCCACCCCTACAGAGTGAGTGGAGTTTACACTAGTTCCTGGTGCGAAACTAAAGTTGCTAAACCGACATAATTACTGTCAATAGCGCTAAGTTTCTGGGAATCTTCTTAAATTGATATAACAGCTCTAAATTGCTTTAAGTACTTTCGTCCTGGGTTTTAATGATCTTCGGACCAGAGAACAGCTAGTGGGGTGCTCCGGCGCGGGGAGGGGGGAGTTGGAAAAAATCCTGTGTACCTAACTTGTGATGAGAATTGCTATATATCCTTTTTCAAGGAGCAAGAGAGTGATGAGACTCAAACAGTTACAGAGTTCAGCCAAGAATAAATATACTCAGCTTTTGTTAGTGCTGCTTTTGGCTTTTGTCGCCTATGCTTTTTTCTCGCAAGCAATAATTGCCGACTTAATTCTATCCCTAATTTTATTAGGAGCAATAGTTGTAATAATTACAACATTTTATTTACATAAAAGGTTTTTTTATTGTTATCTGTTCATTTCATTGCTCGCTTTTGTAGTCGATTTTATCGAGTTTATTTATCAATACTCTAACTTAAAGCTAGCTGTGGCTACAAATATTATTTATGGTGGTTTTTTTCTCTTAGCTATTGTGTTGATGATTGAGAAGATTTTTAGCGGTCACAAAGTCACGATCGATACCATAGTTGGCGGTATTAACGTCTTTCTTTTAATTGGTACTCTGTGGGTTTTGTTTTTTGAAACTATCTATTTATTAAACCCAAAATCTTTTACTTATTCAGCAGAAACAATTAATTCTTTTGACCTGCTTTATTTCAGTTTTACCACCTTAACTACCGTTGGCTATGGGGATATTACTCCTGTCAGTCCTCTAGCGAAAGCTCTGACTAATTTAGAAGGAATTTGTGGGGTGATGTATCCCGCCGTATTAATTGGCAGATTGGTCGGAATTTATAACCCAGAAGCAGAGCATTAGAGGGAGCAGGGGAAGCAGATAAGTCAGAGGGAGGAGACTTTCAAGGGTATGTTTTTAAGATTGTGAAGTTAGGACAGGTACAATTGCTGTATAGGGTTTATCATAATGATTTAGATATTTATCCGGAAAATGGTTGGTCATTACATGGTTTAGCACAAAGCTTGCAAGCACAAGGAAAAACAGCAGAAGCAGAAACTGTACAACAGCAATATCAACAAGCGTGGCAATATGCTGATATTGCTTTGTGAAATAACCGTAAAATAACCTCAGTTCGATTGGCTCAACTAGAAAGCTTATCTAATAAATCCTTTAGCACTGGTGGTAATTTGCGCATAATCTTACCCTGCTCTCGGTCAACGGCTACTAGAATCACACGACCGGTTAGGTAAAGTTCTTTGCCATCATGGGATTGAATTTTATAATCCCACTTCATACGGAAACCTTTCATTTCGGCGATGGCTGTCTTGACAACTGCTGCTGTGCCCATTGGCATTGCCCGGTGATAGCGTAAAGAAAGTTCTACTACTGGTAAATCGCATCCTAGCCTGACAAAATCACTATAATCCATACCCATTGAGCGCAAGTACTCCACCCTCGCTTCCTCCATCCAGCCAATGTAGGTACCATGCCAGACTATACCAGCATAGTCAGTGTGGTGGGGATGGACTCGCACTGGATAGTCAAACCATTTGGCTGTGGTGGCAGTTAGCTCATGACTTGCCATGGTACTGTCCAGCTGTCCTTGAGTTGAGGTTTGGGGTGTTTCTGACATGGATCAACTTAATCGTGACTGGTATGATGATCGTATATGGTGATCGTATTCTGTTAGAGCTAGATCAGATCAGCGCTAAGTTTTTGCTGATTTGGGATCTAGTTCGGGCAAGTCTAATCCTGACAGATCAAAGTAAGCGATCGCGTCCGTCTCAAAAAGTCAATCACTGTTTACCATCATCCTACTGATCGTAATCAGAACCTATCCTTATATCATGTCGGGATAATTACCCTTAATCAAAATCTCCCCCATCTCCCCATCTCCCCATCTCCCCATCTCCCCACACTTCCCACACTTCCCACACTTCCCACCCTCCCCACTCTCTCCTTAATTATGGGTATTCAACCAGACTTGATATTAGCCCTGTGTTGGGAGGGTTAGGAGTAATCTGGTCACGATTTGGTAACCAAGCTGATCACCTGCTGAAAGCGATCGCATGCGATCGCTTTCAGGGTATCTGCTCACAGGTCGCCATGGTTTCTTCTAATGGGTTTCTTCTGATGCTACCAGTAGGGTGCGTTACTGAAGCATCCTAGGTTTTAGGGAATTTTCCGGCTTTTTATGCCAGGTTTGACCAGAGCTTTTTTTTAAGTTTTGTAAAGATTAAACAATCCACTGCGTAAATCCTGGATCGGCTTCAGAAATGTAAGTAGAGGTTGAATTCGAGTCAGCCAATGACCGAAACACCTCAGTATTAACATTACAAACTTCAAGGTTCAAACCAGGAAATTTATCATGTTTCGTAGTAAAGTAGCCATTGCGTCTGTAGTTCTATCTTTGGGTGTAATCAGCCTCGGTATTCCTCAAGGCAAAGCCTTAGCACAAGATACTAACGCGCCTCGTCCCACCCCTCCGAGCAACCAACAATTTACTTTAACCACTACCCCCACCCCCAGTGCAAAAACCGTATTTGCTGTAGTCACCAGGAACGGCGCACTCAGTCGCGGATTCGGTGCCAGCCGAGCCCGAAAAGTTCTGAACGGTCGGTACGAAGTCTTTTTCAACCGGGATGTCCGTCGGTGTGCTTACACTGCTACTTTAGGTACTACAGGCTTTGGCACTGAACGATCTGGTGAAGTTACTGTAGCCACACGCGCTGGCACCACCAATGGGGTTTGGGTTGCTACTAACAATTCTAGTGGAAATGCCGTAGATCGTAACTTCCACCTTGCTGTACATTGCCCGTAGGCTGCTTAGAAGCTATCCAAAAATTTGTCTTGGGGGGTTGTGGAGCCTACTTTAGACCACAAGCCGTCTAAAGGATTACTGAAGTGAGTTACCAGTAA
>NZ_JAAHGN010001300.1:0-1815 GCF_010672485.1 Moorena sp. SIO2C4
GTAAATCACCACACCACGCCAATCATTGCTGATTTGGTTTTTGTTTAAGTACAGAAAAATTTCGCTAAAGAAGCGGGAGTAAAATTGATAGTCCCTCTGAAATTGGACTTCTACAAAATAAATCGGTGATTGGGCTGTAGTGGTGGTGGGCAGAAAAACTCCATCAATTCTAAAAGCTAGTTGTTTAACTTCCACAGAGGCGAATTGATAAGCTTGTGCTTCTGTAGGGGAATGGTTAATTAATTCAAAGAAGATGCTGGGAAACGATTGAAACAGGCGATAGAAGATGGTATCGGTTTTCACATTTATGTCATTACTTAACTATAGCTATAGTAATGGTAATGGGTAATGGGTCACCCGCGTAAACCCACCTAGTTCCCATTACCTAACTATGGGATGGTTTTTATTTCAACTATCAGAAGACTGCTGGATCACCTTTGTAACTTGTTCAACCTCTAATTCTAAAGCTTGGGCAACTTGTTCTACGGTTAACCCCAAAGCTAACAACCGAGGTATGGACTCTAATTTGCCTTGAATTATACCTTCAAGTCTCCCTGCTTGTATACCTTCAAGTCTCCCTGCTTGTATACCTTCAAGCCTACCTGCTTGTATGCCTTCTGCTAAAGCCTCCTGATAAACTTTGGTTTGCCGTAAATCACTTAAGCTAAACATCGCTTCGATCTCCGTGCGACTGAGTAGTGGTAACTTATACACCAGTATGGTCTCTATTAATTGTAGAAGTTCTCGCTTTTGTCTTTCATTGTCTATCTCCTCAGTGGTTCGTTGAATCAAGTCTTGAGCAAGTGAGATCGCAGAATCTTCCTCGGTGACAATTAGCTGTACTGTAGCTATACCTACTGATGGTGCAGGGGTCTCGGCTAATTCATCGAGATAAATCCGAGATACCCTTGGAGAATCCAGTAATTCAAGATATTGTTGAGTTGCTCCTTTATCCACATTGCGGCTCGGGTAAATCACCACACCACGCCAATCATTGCTGATTTGGTTTTTGTTTAAGTACAGAAAAATTTCGCTAAAGAAGCGGGAGTAAAATTGATAGTCCCTCTGAAATTGGACTTCTACAAAATAAATCGGTTGTTGGGCTGTAGTGGTGGTGGGCAGGAATACTCCATCAATTCTAAAAGCTAGTTGTTTAACTTCCACAGAGGCGAATTGATAAGCTTGTGCTTCTGTAGGGGAATGGTTAATTAATTCAAAAAAGATACTGGGAAACGATTGGAACAGGCGATAGAATATGGTATCGGTTTTCACATTCAGCTCATTATTTAACTTTACCTATATCTATAGTAACACAAATAGTAATGGTAATGGTAATCAAAAAATATAATCGAGAATGTAGTTAAACCATAGACAAGCAGGGAAACCGCCCGTATATGGATGTATACTTGGCATGGAGTGAAATACTATACCCTAGAGGCGGTTGTTAGTCAAATCAGACAGAATCAGACCTCAAAAAATCCCATAACCCATTACCTATTACCCACTACCTATTACCTAAAAAAAAATGATTCAAAACTTACTATCCCAAATCAGCCAGCAGCTTCAGAAAGAACTAACTGACGACATCTCCCAAGGTCAAATAGAAATTGTTGTTGCCCCCATTACCGAATCACCAACAAAATTACCACACATCAGCATCTATCCTGGTAAATGGGAAATTGCCTCAACATTTAGAGCAACCCATCCACAACAGTTACATCCGGAGCAACAAAACCCCACCATAATTACTACATCCAGGGAATTTAAACAAGAGTTTTTCATCGATATCTGTGACGCTGACCTAACTAACTTAGA
>NZ_JAAHGN010001301.1:0-1812 GCF_010672485.1 Moorena sp. SIO2C4
GTCCCTTCCGGTGCGCGCCTCCTAGGGCGAGTAAATCGCCCTTGGGTCGCACCGCAAAGTTGGGGGATTTAGGGGGCTTTAACTTTCACCAGATGATCGCGAATTCATTCCTTAATTCAGCAACGCCAAAGACGTTAAGCAATTATTTAAATTTACCTTGCTGGGTGTGATTCCCCACTTTAGTAAAACTCAATTATTAAATCCATCACAGGAAGTTTTAGATCCATTTACCCCCCAAGTTATTGTTCGGAATACGCCTCGGTCTCCCATCAGTGAATCCTATCGGATGCTGCAAGCAAATCTCAAGTTTTTGAGTTCAGATAAAGCCCTCAAGGCGGTGACTGTGACTAGTTCCTTACCTCAAGAAGGTAAGTCAACGGTGTCTGCTAATTTAGCAGCAGTGATTGCTCAGCGAGGAAGTAAGGTATTGCTAATCGATGCTGATCTCCATAAGCCTGTTCAACATCGGATCTGGGATTTGTCCAATGAAGTGGGCTTGAGCAATATGCTTGTGAATCAGGTTAACTTGGGGGATGCCATTAAACCAGTAATCGAGACTCTGGATGTCCTGACCTCTGGAGTAGTACCTCCTAATCCAGCAGTGCTTCTGGATTCCCAGCGCATGGCTTCATTGATTAACCATGTTGCTAGTCGTTACGACTTTGTGATTATTGATACCCCTTCTTTAAACGTTGCTGCTGATGCTCCTATCTTAGGAAAAATGACCGATGGTGTGCTGTTAGTTTCCCGACCTGGAGTGGTAGATTCTGGTAGTGCTGCTTTCGCCTTTTGGAGCAGTCTGGTCAGACTGTTCTGGGCTTGGTGGTTAATGGCGTGATTCCTGATAATGAGCCTAACAGTTATTACCATTTTTCTCAGGAATACATTTCAGATGAAAGCGTTGCTCTTAATAGAATACTTGATGTTGCTAGTTATGAGTAATTAGATCATATATAGCAAAGGGAACAGGGAGTAGGGAGTAGGGAGCAGGGAGTAGGGAGTAGGGAGTAGGGAGTAGGGAGTAGGGAGGACGATTTCCCCTTATTCCTAGATACTGAATCTAATTAGAATTGACGATTTACTATTGACCATCATCCCTAGATAATTAATAGATAATTACAAAGAACGGGAGATAGTGCGAAAGATGTAGTGATTAGTTAGAGTGCATTGACTTTGTGGAGTTCTACGTTGCCTCCTTCAAAGACTTGAATCATGAGTTGATAGCCTGTCTTGATGCAGTCGCTCATGGGGGTAACCCCCAAGACCGCGCTGCATCGCTTCCATCAATGACATTCCAACAAGTGGTTCTGAATCAGCTTCATCGATGGGAATTGTTAGAGAGAATCCGTCCCATAGGATAACTACCTCATACACATTAAAAATACATTCACTACCATCCCCAAGAAGAGCGCGTCCTCGCCTTTTCCATCTCAGATTTAACTGAGTAATCAAATCTGGAGACAGTGAAAGCCAACCATTAAACCCTGTATCTATGATTGCCGCTTGAGTGTAAATTTTACCATTCAAGCCATAAATTGAAATGGGAATAATGGGTTCAAAGTCTGCATTAACATTTCCTCTAATCATCCCGTTCTTTTTCCACGTCCACCGAACCGACGAACATAGCGTGAACCAATCCGGACTATCCAGATTTGAGAGGTTGTCTGAAAAGTCTCATTTGCTACATCCAAGCCCCCGTTGGTCCCCCAATTTTGGGGGACTTCTACCAGCAAATTGATTCTTGTTCCCCCCAGAATTGGGGGGCTAGGGGGGCAAAATTCAGTATCAAAAAACTTTTCAGATATCCTCTGA
>NZ_JAAHGN010001302.1:0-1804 GCF_010672485.1 Moorena sp. SIO2C4
TGTACTAATTTTAATGACGAACTGATCGGTAACGGGGAAGACAACATTTTATTGGGTTTAGACGGTGATAGATCCCTGATCGAAGCCGAAAATTCCATCAGCGATGCTCAGCTAACTGCTAAAATCATCACTACCATATGGCCAGAGTTGGCAAATCAACTACCAGAAATTGCCAAAGCCTTGGCTCCCCAGCCAGGAATTTTGGGAGATACTCGGATTTACTCCTTCCCCGGTGTCAATGGCAATAATGGTAACGGAGCTAGCAGTGTAGGTGACATCAACAAACTACTACTGTCTACCAGTGGCTTATCAATGATTAATGGTTTGTTAGAGGAAGGCAAGCTAGGGGAGTTGATTAGTCAAATCCGCCAGATGATGACTCACAACAGTAGCACAATCACCAGTAACACAATCACACCAAAGGAGAAGAAAACCCCGACCACGGATATCATCCCATCACGGCCACCAGCAACCTCAAACCTTACCGAAAAAAACCACCTTACCCAGCCAAGCATCAAGAAACCGAAATCAGGGAAAGGCTAAGGTGCGCTTGACCTTGGCGAATTAAATTCGCTATAGGTGGGCTTTCCAATGGGCGAGTAAATCGCCCTTGGATCCCACCTCAAGGTGCGCGAACGGGCGCGCACCTGAAGTATTAAGAATTCATAATTGATACTTCATGCTTCACAATTCATAGTTTCTTTGTATAGTTCGAGCAATCTTCGCTCCAATTTGATAACCTAGCTAAAATAATCTCGGAAGAAAAACAGCGTGGATATTCAAATTGGGCGAGGTAAGATAGCTCGCAGAGCCTACGGCATCGATGAAATTGCACTTGTTCCCGGACAGCGGACACTCGACCCCAGTTTGGCTGATACTCGCTGGCGTATTGGCGGTATTGAACGAGAAATTCCTATTATCGCCAGCGCTATGGATGGGGTGATTGATGTGTCCATGGCAGTCAAGTTGTCCCAAATTGGGGCAATGGGGGTTCTCAACTTAGAAGGGATTCAAACCCGTTATTCTGACCCATCACCCATTCTAGACCGCATTGCCTCGGTGGGAAATTCTGAGTTTGTTCCCCTGATGCAGGAACTTTATAGTTCACCGATTAAGCCAGAATTGATTACCCAGCGAATTCGGGAAATCAAAGACCAAGGTGCTATTGCAGCTGTGAGTCTGACCCCTGCTGGAGCCAGTAAATATAGTCAGGTAGTGGCAGAGGCTGGTGCTGATTTAATGTTTGTTCAAGCAACAGTCGTTTCTACAGCTCACCTGTCACCAGAGTCCATCAATCCCCTGGATTTGGCACAGTTTTGTCAGGATATGCCCATGCCAGTAATTTTGGGGAATTGCGTGACCTACGACGTTGCCCTCAATTTGATGAAAGTTGGGGCAACTGCTGTCTTGGTGGGTATTGGTCCTGGTGCTGCTTGTACCTCTCGGGGTGTCTTGGGTGTCGGTGTACCTCAGGCAACAGCAGTTGCAGATTGCGCTGCTGCCCGTGACGACTACTATCTCGAAACCGGTAACTATGTGCAAGTGATTGCTGATGGCGGTTTAATTACAGGAGGTGACATCTGTAAGTGTATTGCTTGTGGTGCTGATGGGGTGATGATTGGTTCTCCTTTCGCCCGTGCCAAAGAAGCTCCCGGACAAGGATTTCATTGGGGGATGGCAACCCCTTCCAGCGTGCTACCCCGTGGGACACGAATTAAAGTGGGCAGCACTGGCACACTTGAGCAAATTCTGACTGGACCAGCCCAAATGGATGATGGCACCCACAACCTTTTGGGAGCATTGA
>NZ_JAAHGN010001303.1:0-1802 GCF_010672485.1 Moorena sp. SIO2C4
CAGAAGGCAGAGGGCAGAAGTAGGAAGAAAGACAAAAGTAAGTCCTTGGTAATTAGCGATAGCGCTATGCGCACGCTACGCGAACGCATCTTAGTTTTACTTTTTTCTGTTAATACACATCTTGTCTATCTTGTCAATGGGTAAGTCCTCATAGCAGAACTTTTCTTCAATTCCCCTCCCATAACCGTAAAGTAAATCAGTGTACTACATTTAAGTCTTTTAAATCTCTGTGACTCCAGCCCGGTCAGTATTTTCACGTTCGTTTTTGTCCCAAAGGGAGGGGAATTACATGGTAATAGCCAACTATTTATAGTTAATTAAATAGTCAAGCAGTATAAACTTATTAAAGTTTTTATTAAATAAAGTTTAAATGGAATTAAAATCAATTACTTCTGTTATAAAATAATTATTGAAAAAATGCTGATTTTACTAGGGAAGTATAAAAATGTTGAGTGAACTATTGAATAAAAAACATACCAAGAATTTTTGGGTATACGATGCAGACAAGAATGGATATGTGGACAAAGCCGACTTAGAGCGATGCGCTCTTAATCTGGCTTTGCTACGAGGTTTGGAACCGGGAATGCCAGAATTTGAAGATATTAGTGCAAAATATGCGGCAATTTGGCAAAAATTTTGGCAGCCTGCCGATCTCAATGGTGACGGAAAAGTAGAATTGGAAGAGTATCTGACGGTGGCCGAAAAATCGATTGCTAATTTCCCTAATTCAGCAGAACTTCAAGAAGCTCATGATGCTAAAGCAAGCATTATCTTTAGCATCTTGGATACGGATAGTAATGGTACAATTAGTCTGGCTGAATACAAAGAGTTTTGTAAAGCAGTACAGCTCGACGAAGATATTGCTGAAGTAGCTTTTGCCAAGTTAAATCAGAATGGAGATGGAGTTATCTCTAGTGAGGAATACTTAGAAAGAAGCAAGGAATTTCATACAAGTGATGATCCTAATACACCTGGTAACTGGCTTTACGGCTCCTATGAATAATCCCAATGTCAGGACTGGTTTTTCCATCTAGCTGAAACTCAGTAGAGTTGAGACCGCTGAAGGTAATCCTTCACACCCCCCTTGAAATTTTTCCTGGAACCTTGAACTTTCCTAAAACCATTGGGGCTAAGTGAATGGTTAACCATTACCCCTGTAACCTTCAACCTTGGCCAAAAGGCCACGCTACGCGAACAACCAAACAACCTGCAACCTTCAACCTGCAACCTGCAACCTTCAACCTTCAACCTTGGCCAAAAGGCCACGCTACGCGAACAACCTCCAACCTGTAACCTCCAACCTGTAACCTCCAACCTTCAACCTCCAACCTTCTAGATCATCATCCTCAGGATTCCCTGCTGACCTAAAAGAATTTCCCGCAGCAGGCTGAAAATCCCTACCCAAATAATTGGGCTAATATCAACCCCACCAATGGGAGGCACAATTTTGCGCATTGGCACTAAAAAGGGTTCCGTTGGCCAAGCTACTAGATTAAATGGCAAACGATTTAGGTCTACCTGAGGATACCAGGTCAGAACAATGCGAAAGATAAACAAAAAGATCATTAGTCCGAGTAACGGACCAAGAGTCCAGATAGCAATCGTAGCAGCAGTCATGGCTTATTTAATCTTAATGATCACAAATGTATTGCTGGTGGCACCGTCAGCGGTGAGCGGTGAGCGGTGAGCAGTCAGTGGTCAGTGGTCAGTGGTCAGCTTATTTTATTCAAAAGCGCCGATTGCGCTACGGGCACGCTGCGCGAAGATTACCGTGGCACAGGCTTCCAGCCTGTGACCTAACC
>NZ_JAAHGN010001304.1:0-1789 GCF_010672485.1 Moorena sp. SIO2C4
AAACCATTCTTTAATCTATTTATTTATACACCGCGATCGCTTCACCCAAAACATCAAGTATTGGCTCTACACCCAGCCCTGGAGCTTCTGGCGCAAAGGTTTTACCCCTTGATTGCGGGCACCACCTGTAGCTGTGTCAATAGTTAGCATATCATTACATAACCAAGTCGCACGCAAAAACATTCGTGGAGTTGCCTGGGCAAGATGCACCGCTGCCGTATCTGCAATCACACTACCCCCAGTTTCTTCAATATTCATCCGAATCCCAGTTTCCACACAAAAATCTCGGATGCGCTTGGCTTTAGTTAAACCAGCAACCCGATTAATTTTTAACCCAATTGCTTCACAAGCATGGTCACCTTGAGCGCGGACAATATCCCCATAGCGCTGAATACATTAATCTAAGATAATCAGATGAGATGTGACGCGACGGACTTGAAGACATTCTTCATAGGTTTCACAGGGTTGTTCAAAATAACAAATAGAGTCAGTAAGTAGGTGGGCATCACAACAAGCCTAAAAGCGATGCACCACGGCCAAAAGGAAGGTGTTTCCCCCATCAACGACTGCATCAAAACAAGAAGACAAGGGTTAGGCTGTGAGTCAAATACAAAAACAATCCTATACAGTTCAAAACAAGAAGACAAGGGTTAGACTGTGAGTCAAATACAAAAACAATCCGATACAGTTCAAGACAGTTGCTAACGATCGCCTCGATTGTCTTAAGCATTCAGCTATCTTAAGCATTCAGTTATCAGCCATAGCCCAAGACTCACGGCTGATAGCTGACAGCTGAATGCTTAGCAATTGTCTGTTTTCTTAGTCTGATTGGCAATCACTTCGCCTCGTAAAAGCTCTACAATCTAACCGTAGCCCCATTCCTCGTGGCCTTATATAACACACGCTATGCCCGCCTATCTGTGATGCTTGATACAAATTCAGTTTTAGACGTATTACGACCGGTACAAGACCCCGAACTCCAGAAGAGTTTGGTGGAGTTAAATATGATCCGCAATGTCAAGGTTGACAACGGTATAGTGAGTTTTACCCTAGTGTTGACCACCCCAGCTTGTCCCTTGCGGGAATTTATTGTAGAGGATTGCCAGAAGGCAGTGAAACAGCTATCGGGAGTAGAAGATGTAGTAGTCGATGTTACCGCTGAAACACCTCAGCAAAAATCCTTACCTGACCGCACTGGTATTGAGGGCGTGAAAAATATTTTAGCCATTTCCAGTGGTAAGGGGGGCGTCGGTAAGAGTACTGTTGCGGTAAATGTGGCAGTTGCTTTGGCTCAGTTGGGGGCTAAAGTCGGTCTCCTAGACGCTGATATCTATGGTCCCAATGCTCCAGCCATGCTGGGATTAGCTGATGCCAAAGTCATGGTTCAGAAAGGAAAACAGGGGGATGTGATCGAGCCAGCCTTCAACCACGGTATCAAGCTAGTGTCCATGGGATTTCTAATTGATCCAGACCAGCCAGTGATTTGGCGCGGACCGATGTTAAATGGAATTATTCGCCAGTTCCTCTATCAAGTAGAGTGGGGTGAATTGGACTATCTGATTGTGGATATGCCACCAGGCACTGGGGATGCTCAGCTAACCTTAGCCCAAGCAGTACCGATGGCAGGAGCAGTAATTGTGACAACACCCCAAAATGTCGCTCTTTTAGACTCCCGCCGAGGCTTGAAAATGTTTGAGCAAATGGGAGTCCCCGTGTTGGGAATCGTAGAAAATATGAGTTACTTTATCCCACCAGACTTGCCCGATCGTCAGTATGACCTGTTTGGCTC
>NZ_JAAHGN010001305.1:0-1789 GCF_010672485.1 Moorena sp. SIO2C4
GAAAAAAATCCTAAGAGCGATTAGAAACCGACAGCCATCCAACCTATGGTTTCTTTTGTATGTCCTCCATCTGACAGAGCCTGCCTTGGACCACCCCGAACTAATTCGTTCATTTTGAACTTAAAGCCCTTCGTGGTTACATCTGCGATCCTGACACCAGGGGTATCTGCTCCATTAAAGGTTTGAACCATTGGAATCACGATCACATCTGAGCCTTCCCGAAATGGCTCTGCGAAGAACACTTCTTTAAATGTGCTTGTGTCATTATTTGTTGTTTCCACTGGGCCTGGTGAACACAGCTCAATAATGCCTGCTTGAATCGACGCATGAGCTGGGGTAGCAATGAGTACCAGTGCAGCCATCAAAGACATCAAAAAAATCGCAACTCGCTTCATAATTTCCTCCTTAAAATGTGAAATGAGAAAAGCGAAAGAAGTCTTTTAGAGTTAACCTTGCTAAGAGTATCGTGAGCAGAACTGACACTGCCCATGTAATTTTGGCATGTTTTATTAAAAAAAAAACGCAGAAATTGTTAAGTTATTGTTGCGTAATTACTAATCACTCTAACAATAAATGAATAATCATTAAGCTACTCTAAGATCTCAGTGCCCTGTGAAAATCTGTCCCTACTCCCGAGGTCTAATGGTTGAATGAGCAACCAGGGTAAACCTTAAGGGATAGCGGTTTGCAACCTGGGCTAATTACAATACCAAAAAATAACCAAAAAATAGTCAGTTGCAGCAAATCTCAACATGTCAGAGGATACAGATACCAAGTCAGACTCAGGGCAAACCCCGCTCTCCGCTTGGCGTGCCCAAGAACTACAACGACTCCGCAATAGTTTAAGAAGGGGACAACAACCGATGGCCGAGTGGCAAGGGGGAACCTTAGCGGTTTCTGCTGTCCCTGGTGCTGGTAAATCTACTGGCATGGCAAAAGCTGCAGCAATTGCGATCGCAAATTACCAACTCCATAGCAGATATCAATTGCTGGTAGTCACCTTCACTCGCTCTGCCGCTGCCAGTATAAGAGCTAAAATCCGCGATGACCTAAAAACCCTTAAGGTCCCACAAAATAGTTTTGTAGTCTATACCTTACATGGTTTAGCCCTCTACATTGCTAACCGTCATCCAGAATTATCGGGATTGAATCTAGACAGTAGTACTCTAGTAACTCCAAATCAAAGTCATCGCTTAATCCGTGCTTGTGTGGAACAGTGGATTGCTAATTATCCACGCCGGTATCTGACCTTGCTCGAAGGTCGAAGCTTTGATGGAGAAGAAACAGAACGGTTGCGCCGACAATCCGTATTGCGAACGGAAGTTTTACCTAACCTGGCCTACACCGTTATCCATGAAGCCAAAAGTTCTGGATTATTACCAGCAGATTTGTGGCACCTCAGTGAACAGACAACCGATGAATATGGGATATTAGCGATCGCAGCAGGACTGTATCAACAGTATCAAACCATAGTGCGATCGCGTGAATTCATCGACTACGACGACATGATTCTAGCTGCGCTGAGAGTGCTAGAAAACGATGCCATCCGTCAGCTCTGGCAAAATCAATTTTTTGCCGTCTTTGAAGACGAAGCCCAAGATTCCACACCCTTACAATACCGACTCTTGCAAACCCTAGCCACATTGCCAGCTACTTCCGAACCAAACCTTCAACCTTCAACCTCCCAACCTTCAACCTCCCAACCTTCAACCTCCCAACCTTCAACCTCCCAACCTTCAACCTCTCAACCTTCAACCTTCCAACCTTCAACCTCCCAACCTTCAACCTC
>NZ_JAAHGN010001306.1:0-1788 GCF_010672485.1 Moorena sp. SIO2C4
TAATCACAAGCCGGGGATTTGGTTTTGAGGAAATCCATTGCATTGCCGAACTAATAGATAAAATGCTGAGTGGCGAACCGACAGTTAATACCATTGCAAAGGTTCAAGATGAAGTCAGTCGGTTATCAAAGAATTTGGGTCTAAAACCCCGTCCTTCTAGGACGGCTTTTAAGTTGACATTTTCATAGCGCTAGAGTATGATTTGAACATAGGGTACAGGCTGAAAAACCGTTCGCGTAGCGTGGCCTTTGGCCTTGGCGCAACCGGGAGAGAGACCCGCCACTGCTAGACCTAAAAGAAGTAATGCCCGGAGGGAAGGGAAAGTCCTCCTTAAAAACCCAACCATCAATTAACCGTTGGTGTGTGAACCTGAGCTTTGCGAAATTAGAGAATGCAAACGGTACGGCGGGGCACGCCGGAACCAGGTGAAAAGGAGGGAACAGACTTTTTAAGGCACTCCTAGTAAGTAGCCAAACGCGATCGCGAGAATTGCCCGCTGGGTCTATCATGAACTGAACTAGAATCTTTGTCTTGACGGGTTTCCGGTTTAGGTATTGCCTACTTTTTGGCGGCGTCAAAGATTAGGACATGATGGTTTAAGGCAGCTCGTTGATCTGGGAATCCCCGCTCTTCCAGGGCGGGGAGTGTCAAGTCGCCTTCATCCCCACATCGATTGGATTTACGAGCAAGATCGGGACAGGTTTGCCCTCGAATCCCAATACCAACTTCTGTGATTTCGCCCCCCGACCCCCAATTCTGGGGCAGAAATACAGTTCAACTCCCCCAAGTACCCCCATCTTTCAAAGTCCCCCAGGATTGGGAGACCAACGGGGGCTTTACCCAAAGTTTCTCTGAATTTCCTGCACATCAAACTCTGAAAACATCAGCTATAGATCCATATCATGACCACAACAACAGCAAACTCTGAACAAGCCACAGAACGCGCCAGAGTACATTACAACAGTGAAAATGCTCGTAATTTGTATGAAATTGCCATTGGCAGCGACACCTTAAATTTAGGCATGTACGAGGACGATCCAGACCGCCCCATCGCTGAAGGGATGGCGAAAACCACTGAGTGGATGGGGGCACAAGTACAGAACCTCAATCCCGATTTCCGTGTGCTTGACCTGGGTTCTGGATATGGGCCAGCCGCACGGCATTTAGCTGGCAAATATGGCTGTCATGTCACCTGTCTCAACATTAGCGAGGAGCAAAATCAGGAAAATGAGCGGCGCAATCGTGAACAGGGTCTTGACAATCTGATTGACATTGTGTACGGCAATTTTAAAGACATTCCATTTGACGATGCCAGCTTTGACCTAGTTTGGTCTCAAGATGCCTTGTTCCACTCTGACGGGCAAGATCGCGTCCTAGAAGAAGCCTATCGGGTGCTTAAACCAGGGGGACAGTTAATGTTTATGGATATTCTGCAAGCAGATGATTGTCCAGATGGAGTGTTAAAGGATTCACTCCAACGGGTTAATATCCATCACGGGCGTTTGGGTTCTTTCCATTCCTATACTAGTAAAGCCGAAAGCCTGGGTTTTGAGACTATCAACGTGATCGACAAATCCTATCAGTTGCTGGTTCACTACACTAAATTGAGGGATTCGGTAATTGCCCATTACGACGAACTCAGCCAAAAATGTACCCCAGAATTTTTAGAATCTTCTAAGAATGGCTTATGTCAATGGGTTGAATCTGCTGAGAAAGGTCTGTTTACCTGGGGCTTATTTCATTATCGCCGTCCAAATGCCTAGTTATAGCACTGTTGGCAGGTAATAA
>NZ_JAAHGN010001307.1:0-1783 GCF_010672485.1 Moorena sp. SIO2C4
TAATCATCTGATTGTGGTAAAGACCCCTAAATTCCCATCTTTAAAAAAGCTAAGCATCCGCTAATTCCCCCCAAGCGAGCAATCCCTCGCTTGGGGGGCTAGGGGGGCGGGGGACCCAAGAAAGTCTTGTTCCCCCCAAGCGAGCAATCCCTCGCTTGGGGGGCTAGGGGGGCTCAATCATACCCATAATCAGCAACGCCGAATTTAGGATTCTGCATTCTTAATTCTTCATTCTACATTCTTAATTCTTCATTCTTAATTCAACAATTGCTTACCAAATCCCCTGCTGTGTATTGGTAGACTCTGAAGAGATACACTGGTTTAATTGTTCACGTAATGTATCATGATCTAAATCTTGACCAATCAGCACTAATTGATTTTTTGGTTCACCTTTCCACTCATCATCTTCAATAGAGAAACGCTTACCACTGAGGTGGAAGATGTGACGCTGAGGACTTTGATCAAACCAGAGAATTCCCTTAGCGCGGAACACATTAGAGGATAACTTATTGTCTAGGAAATCCTGAAACTTCCGAAGCCCTAGGGGCTTGTCACTCTCGAAAGAAAGGGAAGTGAATCCGTCAATTTCTAGGTGATCGGAGTGATAGTGATGAGCGTGATCATGGTCATGATGGTCATGGTGGTGATGATCATGGTCATGGTGATCATGGTGGTGATGATCATGGTGATCATGGTCATGATGGTCATGATGGTCATGATCATGGTGGTGATGATCATGATCTGATGTTTTGCTGTCGAAATACTTATCAGACTCAAAGAGACCAACACTGAGAATTAAAGGAATTGGCACTTCGGCTTTAGTAGTTCTCAAAATCCTAGCATCAGTTTTCATATCTCTGAGCCGGTTTTCCAAGTGGTCTACATTGGCTTGATCGACCAAGTCAGTCTTGTTGAGGATAATAATATCCCCATAAGCAATCTGATTAGTTGCCGCGTCACTATTAAATAGATCGATACTAAAGTTTTCTGAATCTACCATAGTGACAATAGAATCAAGACGAGTCATATCTCGCAATTCTGTGCCCAAAAAGGTTAGCGCCACTGGTAAGGGGTCCGCTAATCCGGTAGTTTCCACCACTAAATAATCCAGCTTTTCTGGATGCTCCAATACTTTGTAAACTGCTTCAATTAAATCATCATTAATGGTGCAGCAGATACAGCCATTATTCAGGGCGACCATATTATCATCAGTATTGATAATCAGCTCATTATCAATACCAATTTCACCAAACTCATTAACAAGGACCGCTGTTTTGACGCCTTCTTGGTTACTTAAGATATGGTTAAGGAGGGTGGTTTTGCCGCTACCCAGGAAACCGGTAATAATGGTAACGGGTAAGCCTTGTTTCGGGGCTTCCATCCCTTGACCAGATGGGGAATCAGTCGGTAAAGTTTGCATAAGGCAACTTGTGAAAACAGTTGAGAATCAAGATATACCAAGATATCGTATTTTATCTAAAACAGCAATTCATCTCCCGCTAACCCTACGGGTATAACGGGAGAC
Source organism: Moorena sp. SIO2C4 (assembly GCF_010672485.1). NCBI lineage: Bacteria > Bacillati > Cyanobacteriota > Cyanophyceae > Coleofasciculales > Coleofasciculaceae > Moorena > Moorena sp. SIO2C4. The sequence continues at coordinate 1,526 of NZ_JAAHGN010001307.1, forward strand.
GGGGCGTATAAAGTGCTCCCGCAGGTGACCCACACAGCCCCTCATGAATTGCGCTTACTTGAAACCTTACACAGAATATATTATAATGTAAGTATATACCAAAGAGTAAATAATGGTCGAAAAAGCTTACCGTTACCGTTTCTATCCAACCCCTGAACAGGAAACTCTGCTGAGGAGAACTCTAGGATGTGTAAGACTTGTTTACAACAAAGCTTTAGATGCTAGGACTTCAGGTTGGTACAAACGCTCACGACGGAA
>NZ_JAAHGN010001308.1:0-1782 GCF_010672485.1 Moorena sp. SIO2C4
GGCTTGTGACAGTTAACAAAAACCTCCACTAATCTACCACTTACTATTAAATTATGGTAGATTAAGGAGATGGCATTAATACCACTCCGTAAGGCGGTCGAACTTACGGGACTCTCCAAGAACACACTAAAGAAGTATGCAGACAATGGGACACTCAGATGCGAAAGGACACCAGGAGGGACTAGACTCTTTGACTCAACAGATCTTCTCCGTTTTGGAAAAGCTCCAAAGTCTGACAAATTGCGCTGTTACACCATCTGTTATTGCCGAGTCAGTAGTACAAAACAGCGAGACGATCTTGCCCGCCAAGTCGCTTACCTCCACTCTCTCTTCCCGGAAGCAGACATCATCTTTGACATCGGTTCCGGTCTCAATTACAACAGGAAAGGGCTTAGAACCATACTGGAACGAGTCGTGTCTGGAGATCAGCTCACGGTTGTTGTTACCTGTAGAGACCGACTTACCCGTTTCGGGTTTGAACTCATTGAGTACTTGGTCGGTCTCAACGGTGGAAAAATCCTGGTTCTCGACCAACCTGAAAGTTGTCTTTGATCAGAACTTACCGCAGATATTATCTCCATCATTCACGTCTTATCCTGCCGGGTTCACGGACTCAGAAAGTACGGTAAAAAAATCAAAGAAGATTCATCTGTTCCTAAACCCTGAACAGCGAGCAATTATCCGTAAGTGGTTTGGAGTGTCCCGTTATGTGTTCAATAAAACCATCAAAATCCTCCAGGATGGCGAAACAAAAGCTAACTGGAAAGCCATTAAAACTGGCATTTTGAATGACCTACCCGAATGGTGCAAGGAAGTCCCTTATCAAATTAAATCGATAGCGATAAAGGATGCTTGCACCGCTGTTAGGGAGGCCAAGAAAAAGTACAATAAAACGTTTCAAATTCAGCGAGTAAGGTTTAGGTCTCGCAAAAATCCCATTCAATCTTGCTATATACCCAAGTCAGCAGTTTCGACCTTGGGGATATATCACACTAAATTAGGAGAGATAGGATACACTGAAAGCCTTCCTGATCAGGTATGCGATAGTAGGCTAACCAGTAACAACGGGAATTACTACCTAGTTGTCCCCTATAAAGAGACTAAAAAGAAAACCGAAAACCAAGGTAGAGTAGTCGCTTTAGATCCTGGAGTCAGAACTTTTATTACTTTCTTTAGTGAGACATCTGTAGGAAAAATTGGAAATGGAGACTTTTCTCGTATCCAACGATTATGTCAACATCTAGACAATTTGCTATCAAAGATCAGTAAATCTAGTGGTGGACAGAAACGCCGAATGAGAAAAGCGGCTAGGAGAATGATCGTCAAAGTTCAGAACCTAATTAATGAACTTCATCACAAAACAGCTAGGTTTTTGGTTGACAACTTTGACGTAATTCTGCTTCCAACTTTTGAGACCTCTCAGATGTCTAAAAGAAAGAACAGAAAAATCCGATCTAAAACTGTCCGTAATATGTTGAGTTTTGCTCACTATCGTTTTCAGGAATTTTTGAAGCATAAGGCAATAGAAGCTGGGAAGATAGTAGTAGATGTCTGTGAAGCTTATACCAGTAAAACGGTTAGCTGGACAGGTGAATTAGTCAACATTGGCGGCGGTCGAATAATTAGATCAAAAGTTGATGGTCGATCTATGGATCGAGACATTAACGGCGCTCGTGGGATATTCCTACGAGCCTTGGTAGATACACCCTGGTTGAGAAATCAACTTGCATTAGTGAGCCAAAATTTTCCCTTGAGAGATTCTGGTAGCTAAAAAGTATCGGT
>NZ_JAAHGN010001309.1:0-1780 GCF_010672485.1 Moorena sp. SIO2C4
TTATGGTATCGGATTCGCTAGTACGGGGCAAATGAATTTTTTCAGGCTGTTCGGAGGGTTCTGAGTTAACCATCGGTGACTGTTCTATGGAATTGAGTAACGCGCTATGACCGTAACACCAATTTTGTGCTATCCCTCTATGATACAAACCTTAGCTTTTGGTGCAGTACATGTTTCTGGTGTAGTACTGTTCCATAAAACTTACACAAAACGTCACTAAGTGACGTTTTGAAGTTTACTTCCTGCATCATCCAGGACTGTCGGCAGCACCCTGTCAGTCAGGCATTCCACCGTAGAACCTACGGCAAGACGTTCTAAATTGATTGCAGCATTAAGATCACGATCTTTAACCATCCCGCAAGCTTCACAGTTAAATACCCGAACGTTCAAAGGCATTCCCTGTTCATGTCCACAGTCTGAGCAAGTCTTTGTAGAGGGATAGAATCTGTTGGCATAAATAACTTGAGAACCATACCATTGAGACTTGTACTCAACTTGTCGGCGAATTTCGGAAAAAGCGGAATCAGCAATTGCACCAGCGAGCTTATGATTCAATAGCATTCCAGATACATTCAAGTCTTCTAGGACTACAGCACCGTGATTCTTGGTCAGCCATGAGGTTAACTTGTGAATGGTATCCTGGCGAATGTTCCTGACTCGCTGGTATGCCTTGGCTAACTTAAGTTTTGCCTTCTGTCGGTTGTTTGAACCAAACTGCTTTCTGGCTAATTGCCGCTGGAGTCGAGCCAGTTTACGCTGTGCCCGTTTGTATGGCCTGGGATTTGGGAACACAGAACCATCAGAGATGGTTGCGAGTTCCTTAACACCTAGGTCTACACCAATTGCAGCCTTAAGTTTTTTTGTTGGTTCAGCCTCAAACTCGTAAGCTACAGAAATAAACCACTGATCAGCCCCTCGGCTGATGGTTAATCGTTTCGTCTGGACTTGGGGCAGTGGTTCATAGGTACTAACCCAACCGATAAATGGCAGTTTCAACCGTGTGCCAGAAAATTCCATGACTTTGCCGCAGTTATCCAGGGTGAAGCTATCATTTTTGCCTTTCTTTTTGAATTTGGGCTTGTCAGCTAACCCACTAAAGAAGCGGGTAAATGCTTCACCCAAATGCAGAAACACAAACTGATAAACCCTGGAACTAAGAGTCTTTTGCCACAGATAATTAGGTTTAACATGATTGGTGTAGAACTTTTTTAATTTGTGAGCAGATGGCTTCAAGCCTTCCTTATCGGCTTCGTCCCACATCCTTAACGCCCAATTCCAAATCCAACGAGCATAACCTGCGTGTTGAGCCATAATTGACTGCTGATGGTTATTTAGCTTTAACCTGGTTTTAAAGGCTCGTTGCATAGCATCGATAGTTTCTACCTGATGTGGTTGTGTCAGTTAGCTTTTTACCAGTTGTGAATAGGCTGATCGGTTATGGAGAGCTTTTAAAAAAGCTCTCGGTGCTCAGAGGCTGATTACGGTTTAAGATATTTGGTTACCTGACTAACGTTGACAACATACTTATAGTAGCGTGTTGTGCCGTAAACTTTTAACTAAGTTTTGGCTCTCTCAATTTAGTTTTGAGGGTTAGGGCAAGGGCTTAGGTGTTCAAGGTTAGGGGTTAGGGGTTAGGGGTTAGGGGTTACGGGTTGGCTTAATGGTTTTGGTACTTAATGGATAGCACCGATGCATAGTACAAGGGTGCCTCATTGGCCAAAGTCCATTGTAGATCATGTCAGGATAATTACCCTTAATCAAAATCTGCCCCATTTAACCA
>NZ_JAAHGN010000131.1:0-6123 GCF_010672485.1 Moorena sp. SIO2C4
TAAAAAGGCAAAAGGCAAGAGGAATCCCCCCTAACCCCCCTTAGTAAGGGGTGCAGGCAAGAGGGGGAAGAGATCCGGAGTTTTATTTTCCAATAAAAAAAGACCTTCTAGGTTTACATCTCAAATACAAACGCGCTTATCATCTCCGGTTGACTAATTATTATAATCGGTAATTGCTCTGGGGGGGAGACAAGCGTCCCAAAATCATTACCAGCTCTAGGTTTAAGGTCGCTATGCTCCACAACTATACCTAGACAATCATGAGCATAGTTTTAATTACTGAGAACTAAATTACTGAAAAATAAATCCCTGATTATTCCCTCCAAGTTGGATAAAAATTAGGTTAATAAATTGCGTAAACTAATTGGCTAAATCCAGACTATCTCAGGATTATAGCCGACATGTAATCTTTTAATTTAATTGGCAATTATTAGTTGATTTACGATTACATATTAATTATTATCCATTATGAAACACAAGCTATTCAAAGCTGTTTAAGCATCCAATCAAAGCTTTTGATAAATTATTTAACTGCCGTAAATTAAGTTCACAAAATCTTTAAATAATCTATACTTAGAATTACGCTGACTTTATAATTAATAGCGAATTTTAGATTATTCTTAATCTATAAATGGAAGTATTTAGCCGTCAGCTAACGCCCTACGCGCATGCTACGCTTACCAGCTATCAGCCATTGCCTGATCTGAATACTTACCTATAAATAGGGATTTTTTCCGGCTAAAGAATGATATGAAGTAAAAATTTTACCATTCTTTATAATCATTTTCCGGATTTTGTGTTGGCACCAATCAATATCTGTGCTTACTGTTGATTACAACAATTACAACACTAGTATCAGAACAATTATTGTGCCTTAAATTTCCCAAATTGAACCGCAAATTTAGGCAGTTAAAAAAAACTTCGCTGCTTGAAATTTATTCCACAACACCCAGAAAATTATGAAAATGAACAAAACCATTGCTAAAAAATTCTTACTGTTCGCTACAGTAACCGGTTCCGTTCTCGCTGCTGCACCAAGTTTGGCTGCTACTTTCGCTTTGTCTAAAGGATCCTTTGACTTCAGAAACTTTAGTACTGATCCTCTGGAAGTGGTTACCATGTCTGAAGCCGACACTTTTGTGATTTCAACTGGGGGTGAGGTGATTGTTGAGGCGAACGCGGAGTCAAATTTTAACCCTGATTCACCCGATCCACTACAACGAGCTCGTAATAAATCTTTGAGTACCGCTGAGGGTGAAGGAAGCAACTACCGTGGTATTGCGGAAAGTTTTGCTGGACTTATCGGTTACAACTTCTTTGTCGATGCAGGGGAAACCTTTTCTTTCGATTTCAATGGTTTTCTCGATCTAATCACCATGATCGACAATCCACCTGCTGAAAGTGCAAGTGCCGAGGGCACCGTAGTTTTCGAGTTATATGACACCAATGACTTGAGTACTCCCATCGACTTCTTCGCTCTCTCTGGTAATTTAGAGACTCTAGGATATGATGATTTCCTTGTGTCTGCTCACAGTGACAATGTGTTTGCTTATAACGACTTTACTAAGTTGTTTGGAGGAACAGAGGAATTTGCTCTGGCTGATGTTCAGGGTTATTATGAGCGCACTTTCGAAACAGCAACTTATTTGACCTTAGTCGAAGCTAAAACGAATAAGGTAACCGTTAAAGCTCCTGAATCGTCAAACTTGCTAGGCTTACTTTTCTTCGGTTTACTGAGCATTGGATACCGAGTAAAAACTAAAAGTTTTACCGATAAGTCAAAATTATTAAGGGATTAATCATACTAATAATCAAGTCCGGTTAATCACTTATCAACTCCTGGATTGTTGGTCATAAGCAATCGGTAATGAGTAATCGTTAACTACCCATTAATACTTACCAAATTACCAATTACTAATTCCCCGATCAGGAATATGATAATTAGTCAACCGGATTTGATATAATTAGTCATTAGTTGACAAAAATACCACTAGTGGGAGCATTTTGCTCCCTTATTTTTTCCCGTAGAAGAAGCAAAGCTAGAGCTGGAACTTCTACTATAACTCCTGCCAGACTCTCTGGTCACAGTAACCTCTTGACTGGTGTTTACTTGATCACCAGATGCAAATGCCCTACTTTCGGCTTGGACTACTACCTTTCCATCTGGTGAAACTATCCATTTTCTGATTATCCCGGAGCGAATCATAATTTAATGTCTCCATGGCTTTGTTGATTGAGGTTTACCTACTTTAAAGGGTAAGCTATCAGCTGAGAGCTGAGAGCTGAGAGCTGAGAGCTGAGAGCTGAGAGCTGATAGCTGAGAGCTGAGAGCTGAGAGCTGACGACTGATAGCTGACGACTGATAGCTGACTTACCCATTACCCATTACCCTAAATCATTCCACTACTGACCCAACGCCTCCGCAGTTTGACTCTCAACCTTATCAACCATAGTGTCACTATGAAGCATATAGTTGAGTTCACGATTGAGCCAATCCTGAAACAGTCTATCCAATATCTCGTCGTACCTTTCCGGTGTTAATTCAGCAGGGATAAACCTTTCTACCATCAAGATATGATAACCCTGAGGAGTTTTGACCGGATTGACCACTTGTCCAATAGGTACACCAAAGACAATCGCTGCTATATCTGGACGTAAATTCCAACGGTAAAGCTTCCCTTCAAAACCGCACTTCTGTCGGCGTTGCTCATCAATGTCATAGATATGAGCGGCTTGATAAAAGCTAATTTCTTTTTCTTCAATTTGATAGAAGAGTTCTTTGGAAAGTTTCTCGTTAGCTACAATAATTTGATAGAGCAAGATTTGGTCAAAATCTAGTCGGTTTTGACCAAAAAACTTTTCCACGTCTTTATCAAATAGAGATTTGGATAACTTTTTAGCTAGCAATTGCTGGCGAATTCCGGCTTCCCAGTCATCGGAAGTAATCATATTATCGGCTAGCCAAGCTAGAGTGTCTGAAGCCTTCTCCAAGCGATTTTGGTGACGGAATTTATCTGCCTCTTCCTGAATTTCTTCGGCGGTGACGGTTAGGTTTCTTTCGACAGCAGCTCGATTAATGACTTTTTGATACAAAATTTTCTCAGAGACGTCTTTTAGCTGGATTTCTCGTTTCAGAAACTCAGTAATTTCCTGTGGTTCAAGGGATGCTCTAGAAAGAATAGTCATGGTTAGGTTTTATTTGCTCAGATTTTAGCTGATCGGGTAATCGGGCAATATATGGGGCAACGGATGAGTTAACAGATGTAAGGGATAGGGTGCTTCCGACTACTTATCAATTTTATGCTAATTTATGCTAAAATTGCATCAGATACTGTGATGAAATCAGCATCAGTTAGGGTGGTGGCACCCTGTCCATCGACGGTTTCTTTGACTACAGCTAGAATATCGTTATTGAATTTCACCAAAGTGGCATCACCAATGCCATTACCATTGCTATCAAATACCTCTAGTAGGATGTCCTCCCCAGATAGTCCCCCAGTCAAACCAATCTTGTCACCATCAGCAGCATTGAAATCGGTGATTAAATCAGCTAGAGAGGGGTCAGTTATCGGACTAGTTGTTTCCAATCCCAGCACAAATGTATCGCTACCGTTGCCCCCTGTGAGAGTATCCGTACCAAAGCCACCAATCAAGACATCATCCCCATCTCCGCCAGTTAGTTCATCATTGCCCTGAGTACCCCGCACTGTGCTATTGCCATTAATAGTAGTCATGCTCATCACATTGGAGCCTACACCTGCACTCACACCGCTGATTAAGCCATTGCTACTGCTTGAACTCAACCGATTACTCGATAAACTGCTATTTGTGCTATTTGTTTGTGAGTCGTTAGTTACTATCCTAATACCATCGTTACCATTGATAGTGAGGCTATTGTTTGTGATGATTCTGGAAGAATTGTTTGAAGAATTGTTTGTAGTCGCAGTTGAACTAGTAATTACACTAGGGTTCTCTGGGATACTGTCTGTGATGCTGTCTGTGATGCTGTCTGGGATGCTGTCTGGGATGCTGTCTGTGGTGCTCTGTGTGATAGGCTTTGTGAACCTCTCTTTGAGCCTCTCTGCAATTCGGCTCAAACGAGGAAATGTAAACGTTATTGTTCTGATTAAAGTTCTGTTTAAATCAAACATGGTTCTGAATCGGCTACAAGCCGTGTATTATTCTTAAGCTGCACCTGTTGAACCTGGTTTGTGGAGTGTTAAGTGTTGCGTGTGGAGTGTTGAGTGTTAACTGGTCTATAGACGAACGGACAGGTCTTATTCCTACGAACTGTCAACCGTTAACTGTCAGCAAAAATCGCTCAATTCAAAAACTATGTCAATTAAATGGTGATTAGCTTAAGCCTTTAACCTGTCTCTATAAGGCTGCTCCACTCATCGGATAATTGTCTGGTAATTGATTGGTAATTGATTGGTAATTGATTGGTAATTAAATATCCATGAGTTTAGGGAGTTTAGGCTCAACCTAAAAAAGGAATGAAAATCTTTTCCCCTTCATTCCTAATTCGATTCCCTCCTAATTATCAAGCTAGGGGCTAGGTGGTAGGCGATAAAAACTTTAGTTACCATCGCCCATCGCCTAGTCTCCCTTACCTATTACCGAAAATTACCGAAAACCCTTATTTATAGCCGGATTTACCAAAATCGGTATTATCTATATCTACCGAAAAACAAAGATATACTGTCAGACTTAGCCCGGAAAATTCCTTTCCTCTTCCTAGACTCAGCATCAGCACTCGCCTTGGCGATGCTCTTCTTAGAAAACCTGCTATTTATTACTCTTGAATCAGTATCAGTCACTGCTGAGGTTTGATCGCCATCAGCGAATGCATCAGCCTCTGCTAATGCCACGTCAGCTCTAGCAAGTGTTCTGGTATTTGCCTGAGCAACTGCACCGCCTATAATCCAGCTTTTATGAGCATATTCCCGAACAAAATCTAGGTTATTAATAATCATTAATCAACCTCTACCTGTATAGCTGTGCCTCTTAGATTGATGATAAGGATAGATAAGCCTCGCATTCTTTTATGAATAAGAAGGGGGTTCCTATCCCAAAATCCCTAATTTCAAACTACATTTTAAACTACCTGGGCATCTCTAGTTTTTGTTAACTGATAGTTTTTAGTAAACTAATGTTACGAAAACCCTTCCTTTCTGTTCCAGGTTCTCCGTTCCATTTTATTTGTATTTACCCAGTTAATTGGAATTGTTTCCAAATTTACTCTTTCTATTTGCCTTAATTAAGGGGGAAACATTGGTCACTAAATCTAGAGATGAATTTATCCTAGATAGAAATGCTTACCCCCAGCAATCTAATCAGGTACTACGATTAGTCCCTACTAAGATTAGTTTACAAAAGCTACAGAAAGAGAAATTGCCGAAGAGCCGAAGGAATTGGCTTGAGCGTCAGTAATGGTTTCAGCCAGACTATCCTTACCTTTGGCATCAGCAGTAGCTTCAGCAGTAGCCGCGTTGCCCTTAACCTTCACAATAGACTCAAAGCGCTCTTTGATATTGACCCTTTTATTAATATCAATGTCCTTGAAATCGCGGAAGAATACACGTCCGGAGAATCCTGCGCCAACGATATTGGTTTCTTCGTTAACAACTTCGATGTGATTTAGGTCAGAAATATTCATGGTTGGTCTGCTTTTTTGTTAGTTTTATGTTACTCAACAACTTGATTGTTGTTATTTTAAGCCTACCGCTCTTAAGTCAATTTGTTTCACTTGTCACGCCAAGTTGGCGGAAAGTTTATTAAGTTTGGTAGGTGGCTTAGGTAGGTAGCTAAGCTAATGCTTACTCCTAGCAATCTTAGTAGGGAATAAAATTTAGTCCCTACTAAGATTTAGTCCCTACTAAGATTAGTCGACAAAAGCTACAGAAAGAGAAATTGCCGAAGAGCCGAAGGAATTGGCTTGAGCGTCAGTAATGGTTTCAGCCAGACTATCCTTACCTTTGGCATCAGCAGTAGCTTCAGCAGTAGCCGCGTTGCCCTTAACCTTCACAATAGACTCAAAGCGCTCTTTGATATTGACCCTTTTATTAATATCAATGTCCTTGAAATCGCGGAAGAATACACGTCCGGAGAATCCTGCGCCAA
>NZ_JAAHGN010000131.1:6223-10920 GCF_010672485.1 Moorena sp. SIO2C4
TCAGCAGTAGCCGCGTTGCCCTTAACCTTCACAATAGACTCAAAGCGCTCTTTGATATTGACCCTTTTATTAATATCAATGTCCTTGAAATCGCGGAAGAATACACGTCCGGAGAATCCTGCGCCAATGATGTTAGTTTCTTCGTTAACAACTTCGATGTGATTTAGATCAGAAATATTCATGGTTGGTCTGCTCTTTTGTAAGTTTGATGTTAGTGAACAACTTGGTTGTTGTTAGTTTTATTCTACCGCTTCTTATTCAATTTGTCTCACTTGTCAAGCCAATTTGGCGGAAACTTTAATTAAATTAGTTAGGTAGCTAAAAACAACTTTGTTGTTGTTACTTTAATCCTACCGCTCTTACTTGAATTTGTCTCACTTGTCACGCCAATTTGGCGGAAACTTTAGCTCGAACCTTGATTAAGTTAGGTAGGTAGCTAACAACAACTTTGGTTTTTGTTGTTGTTATTTTCATCCTACCGCTCTTAATTTAATTTGTCTCACTTGTCACGCCAATTTGGCGGAAAATTTAGCTCGAGCCTTGATTAAGTTAGGTAGGTAGCTAACAACAACTTTGGTTTTTGTTGTTGTTATTTTCATCCTACCGCTCTTAATTTAATTTGTCTCACTTGTCAAGACAATTTGGCGGAAACTTTAGTTCGACCCTTGATTAAGTTAGGTAGGTAGCTAACAACAATGGTTTTGTTGTTGTTACTTTTATCCTACCGTTATTAATTTAATTTGTCTCACTTGTCAAGCCAATTTGGCGGTAAAGTTTTAGGGAGAGTTGAATGTTACAAATTGTTATGAAAAATGCCCAAGTTATGGAAAAATAACTTGGGAGTATTAATGCAATTTATGCAGTATCAAAAAATTAAGAAAAAACAAAATATAGCAGTCGCCAGGGCAGTTAGGACATGACAAAAGTCTCAAACCTAAGTAAGCGCAAGAGTTTGACTTCTGACTTCTGACTTCTGACTTCTGACTTCTGACTTCTGCTATAAATTCAGCGATTGGGGGACTGTCAGCATTGAGCTATCAGCCCTGGTGAGGTGTAAGCATTCAGAATTCAGCACTCAGCAGTCAGCAGTCAGCAGTCAGCCTAATGCTGAAGTAACAGAGATTAAAGCAATGCTTACCTGTTTTATTCAGATGTAACTCAGCATTATTCCAATGCTTACCTGTTGTCTTGATGCAAAGCGCGAGTGGGGGAAACCACGGCAGTTGCTCATGGGGGGAACCACGGCAGTCGCTCATGGGGGAAACCCCCAAGACCGCACTGCCTCCCCAAGACCGTAATGGTGCGTTTGACCCGTAATTTAATTCGCCACGGGTCGCACCTCTGCATCGCTTATTCAAAAGCATCTCAAGTAGCACCATCTGTAGGGCATTAGCTGATGACTGATAGCTGATAGCTGATGGCTGATGGCTGATGGCTGATAGCTGAATACTTACGGTGAGATTACCAGTCCCTAGAAACACCTTATATTCCTAGTACTTGAGTATAATTTTGGCAATTTTTTGTTAAACCACTGTTCTTTAGAGCCCCCTTGAACTAGTTGGCTTCTGCTGTCAAGGGGCTTTGCATAGTCGAGATCTTTAATGTTCCTTAAGCACTTCTGAGCATCTTCCCTATCCTGCTTAAGGCTGTCGGTTGTAGCTGGATTGAGTGAGTCCATTTTCTCGTTATCCCGTCGCAATCGGCAGTAGGTTCGCGACGGTATGTATTCTAAGGGGTTAAGACCCAAATAACGCAGCATCAAAACACAAGCCCAGGAATACTTGCGATCGCGAATTGCTTCTTCAATCAAACTAATCTTTTCAGGATCTAGGGTTTTGCCCAGTGGGCGATTAGAACGACGAAGCATGGAGTAACTCATGATGATTTCTTTTTGATCTGAAGGTCAACGAATTGGATTTGCAGGATTTACCCTTGAACTCTACCTCTAGTTTCAATAGTCAGTGATTCTGGTTGGTCAATTAAGCGAAGAGTTAGAGTACTGATCTAACCATCTGATTTGAGTTGTGAAACCTGCGAAGATGGCTTGATCGGGTGATCGGGTGATCGGGTGATCTCGAATAATCTCTTACCAATCAATAACGATTGATAGATCAGGATTCTCTTCTTCTAAATCTCCATCAATCATCCCCATTTTGGACAACACCAGATTCTTCCACCCTTGCCCCTAGTTGACTGACAAACCTCTAAAACTTGGAACACTCTCAGTAAAGACTATTTTCCACAAAGCTTTATGAAAATTCTGATCAGATTTCGTGAACATTTGGATCAGATTTTGTGAAAAGACTGTGAAATCCTTTATCCATAGGTAATTCAAACCGCTTTTCCCTGACCGTGCTCAATGCTACCTCTGAGCAGAAATTTCCCTAACTGGGCAAAGCCCACGACTTGTCAGTCAATCCCTTTTCCTCCCTTGTACTCCTCTTCCCTGACTGGTTGTGCCATCAGGGTTAATCGACCTGGATTTAGTACCACCCCCATTACCCTACAGGCAGTATGTCGATGGCTAAATTGCGTTAGTCCTGCTATAGATTGACACCACCTTTTTGCAGCTGTCGGATCGGATCTAACAAGAAATCCACAATCCGACGGCGGCGGATAATGATGTCAGCTTTGGCTGTCTGACCAGGTTTGAATCGGATCATTTGATCGTCTTCTGTAACGTAGTCACGGTTTAGGGAAACTTCCACCTCATAAACCGAACCAAGTTGTTGATCAGTTTTGGCATCGGCAGAAAGGGAAGTGACTTTCCCTTTGATGATGCCGTATTCCTGATAGGGATAGGCATCAAGCTTGATTTGCACCGGCATTCCTTCTTTGATAAAGCCTGCCTCCTGATTAGGTAAACTAGCTGATAACACCAGGGGCGCATCTTGGGGCGCTACTTCGGCAATGGTTTGACCGGGTTGAAAGACTTCACCAATATTGGCAACATTGAGGGAGGAAACTACTCCATCCACCGGTGCATAGAGAAACTTTTGTTTGAGCCTAGCTTTCGCACTAGTTAGCAGATTGCGGTTTTCAGCAATTTTGGCATTTAGTTGAGTCAGTTCGATCTCCAACTGCTGAAGTTTCTGCTTGGTCTCTAGCTGAGTCCGATGCACTTCCGCTTGCTTCTGAGTTAGACCTGCCTGAAGTCGTTGGATTTCTGCTAAGGTCTGGTTGAGATCGCTGTGAGTCAGAGTGATCGCGCTGTTGCGATCGCGTATACTCTGCTGGGCTTGATAAATCTGGTCTTGGTTACTGGCTGCTTCTTGCAGTTGGGTTTGGGTAATCACCCGCTGACTCGCTCGTAGGCTATGTTCTGCTTGAAATACTTGTTCTTTTGAGATTGCCCCTGATGCTAACAGGGGTTTGAGATTCTCTAGGCGTTCCTTAAGGGCAAATGCATCATCCTGTCGTTGCTGGAGCAGTGCTTGGGTAGTCGCCTTGAGCCGTTTTAGGCGTTCTAGTCTGTCCTGACTGGCGACGTTTGCCTGCTGATGTTGGATCAGTTGTTCTCGTAAGGCGGCTACTTTAGTCTGTGCCTGAGCGATAGCGGCCTGTTGTGCGTCAATGTCCGCTTTGGCAATTTGCTGACGGGTTTGGGCTTCTTGGTGGATGTTTTCAATCAGCCCTTGCATCTGAATTAATTTGATTTGGTCAGCATTGATCAGTTGCTCCAAACGCTCTACTTCAGTAGCGCCAAGTTCTTTATCCAGTTCCACCAAGACTTGCCCAGCGGTAACCGATTCCCCTTCTTTGACCGCAATCTTGGCGACCTTGCCGGATTGGATCGGATGAATTTTATACACTTCTCCTTTTGGCACTAACTTGCCTGTGGCTTTACCCACTTCGTCAATTTGCCCAAAGGTTGCCCAAACCCCACAGACCATACAGAAGGCGAATCCTCCCAAAAGCAGTCTCTGGGGCAGTACCGATGGTGGCTGATCCAGTAAATTTTGTAGGGCTGTTGACCAGTTTTCAGTGTTGGTAGCCCCTAGTGATGATGTTGGTGTGACCGGATTTTGAACATGATTAGCTGATTGGGGGAGTGGTGGTGCTGATACCGCTGTCCCCCCATAGATCGATCTAATCTCAGCTGAGGTTAGATTAGGGTGAGGGGTTTGTCCCTCAGGGAGTCCCTCTCTAGACGGGATAGATGGTTGTGGTTTGTTCATGGTAGTTCACCCATAATCACTGGTAGTTTTGTGTCTATTGATTTAAACTGAGAACACGAACCTTGGTGAAAGTCAATGTTGAAGACAGTGGGGGATATACTGATCACCCCTGATCACCCCGAGAGCGATTTTTTACAAAAAACATTTACAAACTTTGATAAATGCCAGGGTTAAAGATCTAGCTGCTGCTGGGCTAGGTGGTAGTACAGACCTTTCTCAGCCATGAGTTCGGAGTGGGTACCGCGCTCTGCGATCAGACCTTGGTCGAGGACCAGTATAGAGTCGGCATTGCGCACCGTAGAAAGACGGTGGGCAATGATGAAGGTAGTGCGATCGCGACTAATGCGAGCTAAATTTTGTTGAAAACGTCGCTCGGATTCTGTATCTAGGGAGCTAGTCGCTTCATCGAGAATCAGAATCTTGGGGTTACCCAGCAAGGCTCGGGCGATCGCAATCCGTTGCCGTTGTCCCCCAGTCAGGTTAGCCCCTCGCTCCCCATTCTTGGTGTTGTATCCAAGG
>NZ_JAAHGN010001310.1:0-1778 GCF_010672485.1 Moorena sp. SIO2C4
TGTCAGTTGGGGATGCGTCTATGATGTTTTCTGTGTAAAGGAAATCACACACAATAAAACAAACAAGATACGTGTTCTGGGTATCAACAGTTTGCTTTTGACCAAGGAAGGAAACATGGGTACCACCAGCCAAGCCCAGGACTATGAGTCATACATCGGATTAGCTGTGGATGTATTTCAGAGTCAAGACTCAACATTTATCAAATCTCTTAAAGACTTTCTGACTGTTTTACCCAGTCCCACTTATATTGAGCAAGTCTTACTGGCAGCGGTTTATCGACTACCAGAGATTAACCTTGATGCTTGTTACTGGCTATTGCGTCATCCCGATTATTTGATGCCCGAACTTGACTTAGTGGCAGTAGCGATGGCTGTCGCAATCAAGAAGCTTCAGGAGCAAGGGTTAGTGTTGGGTCAAGATTTTAGCATTGAACCGAATGGTCAGTTATCTCTCAGTACTCTGGCAAAAGATAAGTTATGGTTCGGTAGCTCAACTAGCGATCGCCTCTTGCTAGAACGGATTATGCAAGTTGGGGATTAATCTTGATCATGAATTTATAAAGCCTGGAGCGATGAACAAAACAATTTTATTAATTGAAAATGATAAAGTATTGCGCTCAAATTTCTCCGATTTACTTGAATTAGAAGGATTTAATGTCCTTACTTCAGACGATGGTTGGCTCGGTTTAAATTTAGCTAAAGTTGTCCGACCTGATTTAATTATTTGTGAAATTAATATACCATCCCTTGATGGGTATGAGCTTCTCCAGATATTACGAGATAGGTTAAAGACAGCGAAAACACCGTTTATATTTCTAACCAGTCAGTCAAAGGAGGATGGCTATGCTCGCGCTAAGGAACTTGGAGCCAATGATTATCTAACCAAACCTGTAGATAGTCGGGAACTGTTAGCAGCAATTAATCAGCAGTTAAGAATACTTCCCTTGACTTCAAACAGGGCTTAAAACAAGCTATTTACTAATTAAAAAACCAGTTCGCCATAATAAATCGGTTTGCAAAAGGAGTGTAAACGATGGGTAAAACCCTTGTTCACGTAACTACACCGATAGTGATTCAAGAAATTGAAAACGTCTTAGCAACGTATCCGGAGTTTCCCTATCAAGACGTGTTTTCTCAGTCTAAAATACGCCAGGATTTAATTGCTTATGTCCTCAGCAGAATTCCGAATCATTACGAAGCCCTAGACAAGATTGAACCATCATCAAAAAGCCAAGAATTACGTCACTTATCCTCAGAGCATAAGCTGTATTTAGAAAACTTGATTCACACAGGAATCTATCATATCTTGCATCTAATGTTAAACTACAGCTGGGATAATTGCCCGATGCCTAAAACGTTTACCTCAAGGTCTATCTCCTGTGATTCCTTAGCTTGATTTCCCAAAGTTTATATCATAAAATAGCAGTTCTCAATTGGGTATTGAGAACTGCTATACCATCCATGGGATAACCCGTAAACCAAGGGATTAACCGGAGTTGATATCAAACCTGATCCAAACCTGATCCAAAGTCTCTAAGATTATCGGTAACTTTCGCTAGCCCCAGATGTAGTAGGTTGGTTTTGTGGATATTGGTTTTCTGGATATGCTAGTTGGGGATTGCGCAACCGTTCCAACTGTAAACGCCGAAACTCAGAAGCAGCATCGTCTAGTCTCTGAGACTGTCCCTGATTGAACTGATCGATATCAACTGTACCCAATTGGGCATTATGGATTAAATCAAAAGCGTTGAAACCACTGTCTCCAAACCCCCCAAATA
>NZ_JAAHGN010001311.1:0-1776 GCF_010672485.1 Moorena sp. SIO2C4
TAACCGGAGCCTGAACCTGAACCTGAACCCGAGCCTGAACCTGAACCTGAGCCGGAACCGGAGCCGGAACCTGAGCCGGAACCTGAGCCTGAGCCGGAACCTGAGCCAGAACCCGAACCCGAGCCGGAAACTGAAATTCCTGTTCAGCTACCGGATCAAGGTCAAGGAGTAGAGGATGACTTCCCTGGTCAAGGTCAAGGAGTAGAGGATGGCTTTCCTGGTCAAGGTCAAGGAGTAGAGGATGGCTTTCCTGGTCAAGGTCAAGGAGTAGAGGATGGCTTTCCTGGTTGAGGAAATCCCTGAGCTTATGAGGTTAGTTGTGGTGGTTGAATTTCTTCAATAAAAGCCGTCTTAGTCATTGGTTTTTTGTCAGCAACAGAGTGGTCTGATTATCAATCAGAGCAGGTTTACCATCACTGGTATGGGTGCTAAATGACTCAAAATAGCGACGAACTGGGGTAGGAAACTCAGGAAAGTTGAATACAGCATCACCATCAGCAATATGAGCCCAGAAGTAGCGTAGACTGGGAGCAAGTTTCTGGGCATCTGAATCGGGTAAATTTAAGGGGGGAGAAGTCAGGAGTTTCACCATGAATGGATAAGAGCGATCGCTCATCCATTCTCTAGATATTTGGGTTAGGTTTTCCCAACCAGGGACTGATTCCACTCGATGAGATTCAATTTGCAACCATCTTTTGCCCTGATTATCGGTACACAACTGCAATATCCGGTAGGGGTGAGGATAGCTAACTAATGAACCTGTTGTGATTTCGTAGACTCCCTCTTGATAGGCGATATCCTGTACATGCAAGTGACCTGTAAATAGTAGATTGACCCCAGCAGTTTTGAGAATATTGTGTAATACTGGAGCATTTTCCAAGATATACCGATGTCCCAAGGGATGGTTAGCTTGATCCGGCAAATGCTCGATGACATTGTGATGCACCATCACCAGCACCAATTTATCCTGGCACTGGGGAAGCACTTGCTCAAGCCAGATCAGCTGTTGCTGATCAAGACGCCCTACCTGTTTACCACCGGTATCGAACTGGTTAGAATTTAACCCAATCAGCTGTACTCCAGGCAAAACTTCACAGGTATAGTACAACTGCTCGGGATTTTCATAACCAAATTGGCGATAGTAGTAGGGAAATTCCTTTAGTCCAATCGAGTGTTCATTGGGTAAGATATTGGGGACATCATGATTTCCAGGTACGACGTACACTGGAAAAGGCAACTGGCTCAATCGCTTTTGTAACCAGGCATGATTGTCTGGTTCACCATGCTGGGTTAAGTCTCCTGGTAGGAGGAGGAAATCCAAGGCTTCCTGCTCTAAATCCTCCAGAATCCTTTCTAGGACTGGAATACTAACTTCTACCAAATGAAACCGATTGGGATGATCCCAGATGGTGTGGGGTAACCCGATATGTAGGTCACTTACCACGGCAAAGCGAAAATTTAAACTCATAACTAAAACTTTTCTTGATTAACCCCTAGTTTAATTATTATTAAAATTATCGCTCATGACCTTTGCTTTTATACCATTACAACCCCTTGTTTAGGTTCAATTTAACTGCTCACCTAAACAATAATGGATAATCTTTAATTTAGCCTGACATAATTAGGCTTTAGTCTATAAAAAACTTTAAAGATTACATTTAGGATAAATACAGATGAGTTGGAATTGCCTTCATTGAGGTGCGCGCCTCCTAGGGCGATTTACTCGCCCTAGGAGGCGCACACCTAGATATCACATTTACAACTAGATTAGGGATA